>NZ_JBDNXE010000042.1:0-3983 GCF_047721585.1 Gluconacetobacter sp. | reverse complement strand
CGGGCGCGCGGCGCCAGTGCTGCGCACCGGTCCGCGCCCGCTTCTGATGCGCACGGGGCCCGCGCGCCGGCTCGCCGCCGGCGCGCACCCCGACGGCCCGGTACCGCCGCGCGCGTCGCGCCTGCCTGCGCACAAAAAAATGAGGGGGCGTGCATCGCCTTCCGGCCGCGTATCGTTGATGGACGGCCGGTCTGGACATCCTGACCATCCCACTTAACAGTGGGGGCCGGAGATACCGGGGCAGGAAGGGCAGGGGACCGACATGAAGAGCGCAACACGCATCGACGGGAAACGCATCCGGTTCCGTGCGGTCCCTATCCGATCGTTCTCCACCCGATCACTCTCCCTCTGGGCGATCCCCTTCGGCGTGGCCCTGTCGCTGGGGGCCATGCTGACGGGCGCATCGGGCGCGCGGGCGGCGCAGCCGGTCCTGCTGGAACATGCCACGATCATCGACGGCACCGGCCGGGCGCCGCTCGCTGACGGCGCATTGCTGATCCGCGATGGCCGGATCGCGGCGGTAGGGGCCTCCGGCACGGTCGCGGCACCGGGCGCGAAGGTCGTGGACCTGACCGGCCGGACGATCGTGCCGGGCCTGATTTCCGATCACAGCCATACCGGGCTGGTGAAGGGCACGACGGACGACGGTGCCAATTACACGCGCGAGAATATCCTGGCGCAGTTGAAGCAGTACGAACGCTATGGCGTGCTGACCGTGGTTTCGCTGGGCCTCAACAAATCCCCGTTGTTCGACCAGTTGCGGCAGGAGCAGCATGCCGGGCGCAATCCGGGGGCCGACCTGTTCGGGGTCGATCAGGGCATCGGCGCGCCGGATGGCGTGCCGCCGCAGGGCATGTTCCATCTGGGGGCGGACCAGGTCTATCGCCCGACCAGCGTGGCCGAGGCTCAGGCCGCCGTCGATCGCATGGCCGACGAGGGTACGGATCTGGTGAAGATCTGGGTGGATGATTTCCGCAATGGCGTGCCGGGGGCCAAGGGCTATCCCAAGATCGACCCCGTGATCTACGGCGCGGTGATCGAACGCGCGCATGCGCGCGGGATTCGCGTCGCAGCCCATATCCACGACCTCGCCGATGCCAAGGCGCTGGTCACCGCCGGGGCCGATATCATCGCCCACGGGGTGCGCGACCTGCCGGTCGATACCGACTTCATCATGCTGATGGAGCAGAAGGGGGCGTGGTACATCCCCACCCTGGACCTGGACGAGGCGAACTACATCTTCGCCGAACATCCCGAATGGCTGGATGACCCCTTCCTGTCGGCCGGCCTGGACCCCGCCCTGCGGGCGCAGTTCGCCGACCCGGCCTGGCGGGCGAAGATCCTGGCGGCCCCCCTGACGGCAGCGGCGAAGAAGGCGCTGGCGCTCAACGAGCGCAATCTGGTCACGCTTTACCGGTCGGGCATCCATATCGGCTTCGGCACCGATTCCGGCGCCTCGCCCACCCGGATTCCCGGTTTCGCCGAACATCGCGAACTCAAGCTGATGGTGGCGGCGGGGCTGACGCCCATGGAGGCGCTGGCGGTCGCGACCGGCAATGCGGCGGCGCTGATGCATCTGGACGACCGGGGCATCCTGCTGCCGGGCCGCTGGGCCGACCTGGTGGTGGTCTCGGGCGATCCGGCGGCGGACATTACCGCAGTCGACAGGATCGAGCAGGTCTGGCATCGCGGTGCGCGGACCGAGGGGCCGTTGGTCCCCCGCTGATCCCGGCCGCCCGCGCGCGCCGGCCCGGCGGGTAGTGTGCGAGGGAGCAGGAACAGCATGGCCCATATCGTGGTGATCGGCGGCGGACCGGCCGGTCTGGCCGCCTCCGAGGCCCTGGCTGCCGGCGGATGCACCGTGACGGTGGTGGAACGCATGCCGACCATCGGCCGCAAGATGCTGATGGCCGGCCGGGGCGGGCTGAATCTGACCCATTCCGAATCGCTGGAGCGTTTCCTGACCCGCTACGGTGTCGCACGTCCGTGGCTGGAGCCTGCCTTGCAGGCCTTTTCCCCCGATGATTTGCGCGATTGGGCGGCAGGGCTGGGCCAGCCCTGTTTCGTCGGCAGCAGCGGGCGGGTGTTCCCCCAGGCGATGAAGGCGTCGCCGCTGCTGCGGGCCTGGGGCGCGCGACTGGCGGAGCAGGGGGTGACGATCCTGACCCGCCACGCCTGGACCGGCTGGGACGGGCCGGGGCGGGTGCGCGTGGTCTCGCCGCAGGGCGAGCGCGTACTGGCCGCCGACGCGGTCGTGCTGGCGCTGGGCGGGGCAAGCTGGACCCGCCTGGGTTCCGATGGCGCATGGACGGGCCTGCTCGCCGGGGCGGGCGTGGAACTGGCACCGTTCCACCCCGCCAATTGCGGCTTTCGCACCGACTGGAGCGACACGCTGCGCGCGCGTTTCGCCGGCACGCCGCTGCGCGGCATCGCGCTGACGCCCGAGAGCGGCGGCCCGACCGTGCGCGGCGAGGCGGTGGTGACGGCGCGGGGGCTGGAAGGCGGGGCGGTCTACGCCCTCTCGGCCTTGCTGCGCGACCGGATCGCCGCCGAGGGGCAGGCGCGCCTGATGGTCGATCTGCGTCCCGACATGACCGAGGCCGCGCTGGCCGAACGCCTGGCCCGGGTCCGGGGGCGCGAGAGCCTGTCGAACACGCTGCGCAAGGCGTTGCGCCTGCCACCGGTCGCGGTGGCACTGCTGCGCGAGGGGCCGGACGCTCCGCCCCGCGACGCGCCGTCGCTGGCGCGGCTGATCAAGGCAGTGCCGGTCACGCTGACCGCGCCCGATTCGCTGGACCGGGCGATCTCGGTGGCCGGTGGCGTCAGGGCGGATGCGGTGGATGCGCGCTTCATGCTGCGCGCGCTGCCGGGCGTGTTCGTGGCGGGCGAGATGCTGGATTGGGAAGCCCCGACGGGCGGTTATCTGTTGCAAGCCTGCTTCGCGACCGGCCGCGCGGCAGCCCATGGCGTGCGCGACTGGTTGCAGGAGGGGGGCAAGGAACGGTATCCGTCCTGCCCATGACGGTTTCGATCACGATTGGGGATATACGGGGCGGCGGCCCGGCGGTCATGGACCTGGCGGAACTGCTGTCCACCCGCCTGCTGGTGCAGGGCAATTCGGGGTCGGGCAAATCCCACCTGCTGCGGCGCCTGCTGGAGCAGTCGGCAACGCTGGTGCAGCAGGCGATCATCGACCCCGAAGGCGATTTCGTCAGTCTGGCGGAACGGTTCGGCCATCTGGTGATCGACGGCTCGGCCCATACCGAGGCCGAGTTGCAGGCGGCCGGCGAGCGCATGCGCGTGCATCGCGCCTCGGTGGTGCTGAATCTGGAAGGCGCGGACGCCGAGGTGCAGATGCGCCGCGCGGCCGCCTTCCTGGGCGGCATGTTCGAGGTCGGGCGCGAATATTGGTACCCCGTCCTGGTGGTGGTGGACGAGGCGCAGCTTTTTGCCCCCGCCGCCGCCGGCGAGGTGACGGACGAGGCCCGGCGCGCCTCGCTGGGCGCCATGACCAACCTGATGTGCCGTGGCCGCAAGCGCGGCCTAGCGGGGGTGATCGCCACCCAGCGCCTGGCCAAGCTGGCCAAGAACGTGGCCGCCGAGGCGTCCAACTTCCTGATGGGGCGTACCTTCCTCGATATCGACATGATGCGCGCCGCCGACCTGCTGGGCATGGAGCGCCGGCAGGCCGAGAGCTTCCGCGATCTGGAACGGGGCTATTTCGTGGCACTCGGCCCGGCGCTCTATCGCCGCCCGGTGCCGGTGCGCATCGGCGACGTGGAGACCGAAAGCCGGTCCGCCGGGCCGACGCTGCTGCCCATGGGGCCGGCCGCGCCGCCCGAGGATATTCGCGACCTGATCCTGGCGAAACTGCCGGACCGCGAGAGCCTGCCCCGTCCGGCCCGCCCGCCCGCCCCGCCCCCGCCCGCTATTCTGGCGCAACTCGCGGCCCACGCGGCCTCGGCGGCGGTAGAGGCCGAGAT
>NZ_JBDNXE010000041.1:0-33618 GCF_047721585.1 Gluconacetobacter sp. | reverse complement strand
ATCCTCGCGGCGAATACGCCCGCCGGAGCGCCTGATTCCGCGCCCGGTCAAACGGCGTGGTCAGCTCCCGTTCCAGCATCGACCGAACGGCCGCATGCGACACGCCAAGCGCGCGCCCGATCGCACACAGCGATTCCCCGGCAATGCGCATATCGACCGCCTTGGCGCGCATCTCGATCGTCCACACGATGCGCTTGCCCTTTACGCCGCTCATGATTTCCCCCTCAGCAGGCGCGCCCGCCACGCCTTGAGCCCTTCGATGACCTGGATCGCCTGCTCCACACGCAGGAACTCCGGGGCCGACACGCCCGTCTGTTTCTCGACATAGGCCCGCAGGGCTTCCACGGAACCTCCAGACGACAGCATCGTCCCCATATCGTTCCACAGCGCGTGGATCTTGCGCACATAGGCTTTCGCGCTATCCGGCGTTCGCCGCCCACTGGTGGCCGGCTTCGGCTTCCACCCCAGCCGCTGGAACTCCTTCAGCACCGCCTCGATCTGGCCGACCGACATATCCTTGGCGCTGTAATGACCGCCGATACGAACCAGGACGGCACGATAGCTGTCGTCGTCCAGGTTCAGTTCCTTCCGCGCGATATGCAGCTTCGCATACAGCGCGCCCCGCGCGGGGTTGCTCGGCATGGCGCCGAGCATGTGGGGACGCCGGGTCATGACCCGACGCCTTGTTCGTGACAGGCCAGAATAATCTCGCCAGCGTCGGTGATGCGCCAGACACGACGCGACTTGGTGCCTCCCATGGCGACCAGCCCCTTTGCCTCAAGAGAGCAATACGTCCGGGAACGTGACACGGCGACTTCGTTGAGACGAACGGAGTGCAGCGCCCGTATCTGGCTAGGCGAAAGGGGATTCTTCATAGGGAAGCCTCCTTCCGTGCCGTGCGCGGACGAAAATTCCCTGTCAGCGTCCCGGTGTCACGGTCCAAGTGTCTGGAGATACCACCGACATCGTGCATCAGCGTGGTCTTGTCAGTGTTCAGAAGCAGGTCAAAATCCATCGGGCAGCCATTTGCGTGCGCCGCCGTCAGATCCATCCGTGTTTCCAGATGGAACACGGTCCACGAGGCTTTTTTGATACCCTGGCTAACCAGAGCATCAACGAGCCTGTCAGCAATCCGGCTGACTAGATCGGCGTCCTCGTCTGAAATATCGAACCTAACCATCACACCCTCACACCCGAGAAAAATCGACAACGACCTGCTCGTGCGCCCGGCCGGCCTCCGGCCTGATCCGGCAAACTACAGCCATCTTCGACCCGGCCGGCGCCACGGAATCGTTCAGCGCCCGCACCGCATCCGACCATGCAGGATGGTTCAGGTTCAGCCGCCGTAGCCCGAGGATGCGCTGGACGTTGGGCTTGCCCGTCTTCTCGTCCTTTTCGAACGCCTGCATGACCAGGGCGCGCAGATCGTCCGAGGCACCGTCGGTCAGATCGTCCAGAATCTCGTTGATCAGTGCCTGTGCCGCCACGATCGACGGCGTGAGCTGCTGGTAGCGGCGCATGTCCGCCTTGATCTCGATCAGGTCGGCGAAATCATGGATCGACAGCCCGTTGAACTTGCCGCCGACCCGGACGCCGTATTCCTGGAACACCAGATCCTGATAGGCCCGCAGCTTCTCGAAGATCGCGGCCTTCTGCGCCAGGTTGTGCGCTGCCAGCGCCTGGAAATCGGCCGCGATCTCCACCGCCAGTTCGTGCTGAAGCACGATTTCGGGCCGGATCGATCCCACCGGGATCTCGCGGCCGTCCGGGTTGGTCAGCGTCCGAGGCTGCGTCTTTTCGATAGCGTTCATCAGTTCATTTCCTCTTTTCTGGGCACATTGTTCGCCATGAGGCACAAGGCGGTCGCAAAGATCAGGGCATAAGCGGCGGCATCCACCGCGTCCGTCGCGGCAGCCGAAAACGCGCCAGCATTGCAATGCTCGATGCTGCTCTTCAGTCGCTCGTCGATGTCAGCCAGCAGTTCGTTGGTTTCCGCGACGCCACCGATCATCCGAAGCTGCGCGCCTCTCAGTGCACCGCGCGCGACAGCCTCGCACTCACGCGCACCGAGGCGCACTTGTTCCCTCATGGCCGCACCTCGACGAAATCGACATCGATCACGATCGGCGGATGGGCGTCGCGCAGCATCTCCTCAACCACACTCTCGGAGAGCGCGGTTTCGATCCTGGTCGACAGGTCCATCAGACCGATCCCGATCGCGGCCAGATCTGCGCCCGTCAGTGTGACCGGTCCGGATAAATCCAGAAGCGCGCACGCCGTCTGGCGCAAATCGCGCGTGCAGTTCTGGATCTGAGCAAATACCTGCATCTACCGTCCCTCCAATCCGGCCGCGATCTCACACCCGGTCACGCTGCCGGGCAGGCGGTCGAGAAATTGCAAAATCACCGCCTCACGCGGCCGGGGATGCGCACCCCAGGACCTGTGAAGCTGAAACGCCATGTCGGCAGCGGTGCCCGACCCGAACTCGGCCGTGATCGCCCGCAGATCCCGCACCAGGGCATCGAACCGCTCAGGTCCGTCGAAGACCGTGTCCATGGTCGCGTCGTGCAGCGCGTCCATCACGGTCGGCGTTGCCTGCACAACGTCCATGCTCTCGGCGTCCATCCTCACGCCGCCTTCTTGACGACGCGGGGGAATTCGCCGGTCATGTGGACCTTCCAGGAGGACTCCATGTCAGCCATGGTCACTCCCTCCCGGCCATTGACCCGCGCCAGGCGCATCGCGTTGCGCAGCACCTTGGTCATCGACCGCAGCGCGCCCTCCCGCTGGGCGATGTTCTTGGCCACGGTGATGACGTCGTCGTCGTCCAGCCCCCATTCCTTCAGGATCGGGCAGACATCGCTCTGCAACACAGCGTTGACATGCCGACGATGCCCGATGCGGCTGAAGATCTGCGCATGGTCCGCCGTGCGCCCCAGCCCGTCGATCTTGCCGATCAACGGCGCGTTGCCGCACAGCACCACCCCGATCTCGGCCTGATCGTGGATCGACCGCAGCATCTCGATCGCGGGCACACCCAGATGCTGCGCCTCATCCACAATCAACAATCCGGACGATCCGGAGAGTTGACGCAGCACCGCGCGCTCCTGGCGCGACCCGCGCACCTGCACACCCAACTGCTCCGCCAACTCGTCCAGGATCGCGCTCGGGCTGGTCTTCTTGGGCGTGGCGGTGATCACCCACACATTGTTGTTCTGCGAGGCATAGGCACGGATCGCCATGGTCTTGCCCACACCGGCATTGCCAGCGATCAGACCCATGTCCGGCCCGAACTGCGCGCCCTCCATAACGGTGAACAGACGGTTCGCCGTGCGCGTCTGCACAAAGCCCGGCACGGGCGGCACAAGCGACCGCTCCTGGTCACGCCGCGCCAGACTGTCCAGCCACCGACGGGCCTTTTCCGCGCGCTTCTCGTTGTCGCCGTTATACTGGCCGTTCAGCCAGGCCGAGAACGTCTGATACGCCTCGCCCATGGCATCCGCCGCCTGCCGACGCGTGATGCCCCGCGCCTCCATCGCCTCGCGCACCCGCTGCCGCAGCGCATCGTCGTCGATGCCGATATTCTGATTGTTCATGTTGTCGTTCGTCATTACTGTAGGTCTTCCCTGTAAATCTTGCCTTGGTGACGCGGCTGTTCCGAAAGCCGCGTCACTCTTCTTCGTCTTCAACGGCGCGGGGATAGCGGCGCTCGGCGCGCTCCATCGCCATCGCCCGCTCCATGTCGTCCTCGTCCTCATCGGCGAATGCCGCATGCGCCAGCACCGTATTGCCGACGACGACGGGAGATTTCGGGAACAGCGGCCGCACGACCTTCGTGCGCATCAGCTCTTCCACATCGTCTTTCGGCTTCGGCATCAGATCGAAGACCTGCTTCGGCGTCAGAGCCCGTTCGGCCTCCAGCCTCATCTGCGCGGCCTTCTGGAGCTTGCGCTTGGCCTGACCGGTCGCGGCAGCGGCCTCGGTGCTGTCAAAGCCCGATCGCTCGATCACTGCCGCATTCCCCAGCAAACGGCCCTGCGCATCGAAGACATGCAGGTCCAGATGAAGGTTCTGCGGATCGAACCGCACCACGACCGTCGCCCCGAGATGCTGATGGAGGAAGTCCGCCCAATACCGGTTGCCCATGAACCGGATCGATCCGTCCTTCTTGTTGACGGTGACCTGCTCCGCAGCCATCAGCCACAGATGACGCTGCTCCGGCGTGACGCGCCGGGGCATGCTCGTCTCGTAGCTTTCACGGAACGCCTGCTCGAAACTCCGCTGCCCGCCACAAACCAGCGTGTCCCGGTTCGGCCGGCTGTTATGTTCCTTGATGCCCGCTGAGAGCACACTGAGAAACAGCTCAAGAGGCACCGCAGACGATCCGTAATTGTCCGGCTTGGCATCGACCTTGTGGCCGACATACGCGCCCGCGAAGGCCGGATGCTTGGCAATGCTCTGCGCCATGTCCCGGAACCCGCGCTCGATCGGCTTGGACTGGCCGGAATAGACCGACGCCCAATGCACATCGATACCCAGGACGGTCATGACGCCGTTGACGTCGCCTTCCTTGACCTTGAACCGGTAACGGGTCTTCGTTCCCCCCGTCAGCCGCTTCGAGGCGAACGCGCGGCCGTTATCCAGATACGCCTTGGTCGGGATGCCCCATTTCTCGACCATGTCGCCCAGGGAAAGCTGGATCATGTCGGTGTTTTCCGACCGGTCCACGCGCCATGACAGAATCATGTTCGAATACAGATCCTGCCACGCCACCATGATCGGACGTGCGATCGTGCCGTCCGGCCATCGCACAAACACGTCGAACTTGTGCCCGTCCGCATTCACCCCTTCCAAGGAATACATATGCGTCCGGTCGCGTTCCTGCGGCGGCAGCATGGCCTTCACCGCATCGCGCCCACTACGCGCCAGCGTCACCGCGTCGGCCGGGATCTCGTCGATCCAGCGGATCAGGGTCTTGGCCGAGGGGATCACCCAGCCATTCTCTTCGGCGGCGCCCTGAAGGTCGCGGTAGCAGTCGGCATGGTTCCGCTTCTCGGGCCGCAGGAAGTCAGACCGATAGAACTCCCATGCCGCCTCGTCGCATCCCGCCCGCTTCGCGGTGCAACCCACATGACCAGGTGCAAGGAACGGGAGCCAGTGCGGGCGAGGCACGAACTTCACCCGTCGCCGCCAGTTCATGACCGTGGTGCGCGGCAGACCGGCCGCCAGACGCACCTCATGCACCGCCTCTTCGACCGTCAGGCCGCTATCGGCCAGCCGCTGGATACGATCCAGATACCCCAGGATCTCCAGCGCCTTCGCCTTCTGCCGCTCAGACTTGCCCGCGAAGGCCCGCCATTCTTCCGCATACCGTGCATCGCCGTCAGAAAGC
Source organism: Gluconacetobacter sp. (assembly GCF_047721585.1). Classification (NCBI taxonomy): domain Bacteria; kingdom Pseudomonadati; phylum Pseudomonadota; class Alphaproteobacteria; order Acetobacterales; family Acetobacteraceae; genus Gluconacetobacter; species Gluconacetobacter sp. Next base: position 28,226 of record NZ_JBDNXE010000041.1, on the reverse strand, counting down.
GCCGCACGTTCCGACGTCTCCGACACGTCCTCAAACCGCATCATCCACGCCAGCTGCGCCACCCGGTCCAGCAGGCGGTAGTGATATTCCACACCCCCGCCAGCTTTCTGGCGGGGACGCCACGCGACGTTCCGCCATTCCGGCCGGTTCCACTGATGCTGCGTGGCACGTTTCTGGAGCGCGCTCGCGTCTGGAATGCCCGGCAGACCAAGATCTGCGATTTCATGAACGGTCGCCCATTCACGCGTCAGCATCGTCGCCTCCCTCGCCATGCTGGTGGCAAAGCAGACGCGATTCCTGATGCAGCCGGTCCAGGACGCTGTCCCGGCATTCCGGATCGATATGCGGCGCGATGAAATCGACCAGATAATGCTCATCCACAGCGATCATGTAGATCATCTGCGCAGCATCGGGCGGCAGGCAGGCAATGCCGACCGGTTCCTTGATCATTTCCTGCGCCAGGGCATGAAACCAGATCCGGCATGCGCTGTAGGCGCGATGCCAATCCCGCATCTCCGCCAGCGCCATCTCGAACGCCGTCGGCACCGGCCTGCCAGCACCCGCGCTCATGCCGCCACCTGCCGGGGCTGGGCGGCGCGGCCGGCCAATTGCCAGACTCGCGCCGCCTGTTCCACCATGGGGCTGTCCAAACCACCCATGGAGGATTCGATGTCAGCCGACTTTATGTTCGACGAGGACGACGATCCATTTTTGAATATTTCAGACATTGTTATTCGCCAGAATGCAATTATTTGGGAAATAGAGGCGAAATACTCATGCACTCCGACGGATTCTACCGTCGTTGTGCTCGAAGGGACGATTGCAGTCCGGCTTGGAAGCCTTCCATCCACTGAGATACCGAAGATTGCCCACTATCTTCGAGGTCTGATCGTAGAACGAATAAAGCAAGCCGCAGAAGGAACTCCCGCTGGAGCTTATTGAGGGAGAGCGGATCTCCCTCTTCGGGTGCAGGCGAGGCATTAAATGCCTGCATCCCACACTTCTCATCGTCGGTAATGATGAGACCGAAGATATCCAGCGAGATCCTCCCCGGAAAGGAATGGTCGGAGGGTTCTTTTTTGACGGTGATCTTCATTTTTCTACGGCTTCCCTGAATTGCCTCTCGCGCTGCCCGCGTGAACTCTGATTTCGCGTTGCCGGCCGCCGATGCAGCCTCACCGCCACAAAATGCAGATGCGCCGCCGGCTTCGTTTCCCAGGCCAATGCGACCCGTCACGGCATCAAGAACTTGTTTCTGGATGAAATTTAGGTCGGCCCGCATCACCGAACTCCTCGGACGGCCTGGCGCCGGAGCATCCGCTCACGCTGCGCCAGGTCTTTTTTCTGTTCACTGACCGCCGCCAGTTCGATCATCGGCAGATACCGCCGCTCGATCACTGCCCAGCCGTGCGGCTCCGCTATGAACTCCAGCAGCCGGCGATCCGCCGTCGCATGCACCAGGGCGTCGAAACGCGGCACACTGATCTGATGGCCCTCGCGCATCGCCGACGAATAGGCATTCAGCATCGGCAGGCTGACCGGCCGCTCCAGAATGGCCGACATCCGCGCCGCCACGTCCTCGCGAGACTGCCCGCATTCCTGAAGGCTGATCGAAATGGCCCGCGACAGCCGGCCCGAGAACGAATTGGCCCGAATCAGCCGCTCGTCGAACTGCACCACCGGCTCCGGCGGCATCCAGTCCAGCAGGGACAACTGTCCCGGCACGGGACGGCGGCTCATGCCACCCTCTTCAGGGTCAGCATGCCATAGCCGGGCAGCAAGCCCTGAACGGTCTCAGGGCCGACCGTCCTCACGACCTCCAGGACATTGACCAGGGCCACGCCGTCAGCATCCCTGTCGGTGATGTCGTGCAGCATGATCAGGTCGCCATTCCAGACGTTGCCGCACCCGGAAATCTCGACTATCGAAACAATCGCCCCGCAATTGCCGTTCATGAGTTCGGCCGCCACGACAAGCTCCGCCGAAGACATGGTATGGACGCGCCGCTTCATGCCGCACCCCCACGCGCCCGCGCATCCTCAGCCAGGATCGCCAGCACATCGTCAGCCGAGAAATCCAGCGCCCAGAACAGATCCAGCATCGCGCCGAACCCGATCTCCGTTGCCCCACTCTCGACATTGCGCACGGTGCCGATCGAAACATGCGCATCTGTTGCCAGATCGATCGCGGTCAGGCCCTGCCGGGCGCGCGCGCCCTTGATACGCTGCCCGACAAACCGCCGCACATCATGCGCATGGGCATTCTGTGAAACCGGATGCTTCATGATGCGAGCGCCCCCCGCACGATCTGGTCACGCGAGATCAGCCCAGCCTTGACCAGCTCCTCCAGCAGAACCCGCTGGACCGGCGCATCCATCTTGATGATCTTCGCCGCCGCTTTGCGGCCCATCGCCAGCCACATCGCCTCGGTCGGGATCGGCGCAACCTTCTCCTCACCCAGTTCCGAGGGCTTCTTCCCGGCTTCCAGGGCTCTCTTGACGAGCACGACCTGTTCGATCTCATGCTCGATCTTGCCGATATAGAGCAGTTCGGCCCGGTCATCGGCCAGTGTCGTGCCTTGAAGTGCTCGCACGGTTTCCGGCTGGAGGGCGCGATACAGGGCGATATATCCGTGGATCGTCCGCTCGCTGATGCCCATCTTGTCTGCCGCATCGACGGCGAAACGCGGCACGGCGGGCGCAGGGTTTGCAACGGTTGCAAACCCTGAATGCTGGTTCACACCGTTCCGCGTCTCAGGATGAAGCCTGAGATAAATCTCCTTCCGCTCATACAGCGACCGCGCCCGCGACAGCACATCCAGTTCGTGCTTGAGCAGGTTTTCGTCGATCTCCTTCAGCCGCGCCTCATCGGCATTCAGCTTGGAGATCACCGCATCCAGCGCATCCCAGCCTGCAATTTGCGCGGCCCTGTATCGATGCCCACCCGCGACCAGGATGAACTTCGGCACGCCTTCCTCACCCGAGCCATACCGGACCTCGATCGCCGTATCCTGCCCGCGCTCAAGGAAGCTCTCGGCATAAATCTGGGCGACACCATCATCGACCGGACGAATACGCCCATCGATACGCGGATCGATGTCCGCCAGCTTGACCTTCTTGACGTTCATGCCGCCACCCCGTTTGCACGAAGACGGTCGGGAATCCGGCAGGTAGGTTTCCGATCAACGACACGCGAAATCGGAGTCCCGTCCTTGTGGAAACGGTCTGGAAACACCTCATGCGGCGCCTTCTCCAGAAGCTCGGCGATGCGCCGTTCGGAGCGGACGGAATTTCCCGGCTTGTGGATAGCTGCGGTCAACGCATTGGGGTTCAACCCCAATTGGCGACTGATGCTAGCCAAACTGCCATACCGCTTGCGCAGCTCGGCCTTAATGTCTTCGACATGCATTGGCATTGCGCACGGCTTTCGTGCCATATTGCGCCCCTCGCTCGAACCAGGCCGGCGCCAACCGGCCTTTATTTTCAACACCGGATCAGATGTTACGGTCTGATCCATATGCCAGAGGATGCCGAATGATTATCCGAACGGCAACGCCGAATGGTAATTCCGAACTTAAATTATTCGCAATGTTAGACAAATGGAGCGTTGTTCCCTGAAATGTCTAACAAAATTGGCGACAACAATATGCCGAATGGCGAATTTCCTAGTTCCAACCCCGACGCCGCGTTTGACGAAGTGAAGGCGCGTGCCGAACGGTTACGGGCGGCCGTGAAGAACGCTGGAGGAAACACTCAGGTGGCCGCCCGAGCGGGTATGCCGTTTGGCACTCTCAATCGGTACATCGCGGGAAGGGATATGAAGGCCAGTGCCATGGTCGCCTTGGCTAGGGCCTGTGATGTGTCGTTGGACTGGCTGGCCGAAGGCGTCGAAGACGCCAACGACAATCGCTCGTCGCAAATAATCACGGAGGCCGCCACACGTATCAGGAACCTACCCACGTTCACATCGGACGTTGTCGCAGGAAGAAAAGACGAAAATCGGGACGAGATACCGATTAAGTTCTTCGAGGCCGAGCCGTCGGCAGGTTTTGGAACCCCCCCTCACGAATGGGAAGGGGGAGAAACATTCTATGTTCCAAGATACTTCATTAATGCGGTGCTTGGCGCGTGGAGCCGGAACCTCTTTTTTGTCCGCGTCCAGGGCGATAGTATGCAACCGTCGATCAATCCCGGAGATACGATCCTCGTCGATTATACCCCGGCGCCGTTCGTCCAGTCGGTCTATGTCGTCTCGGTGCAAGGGTTGCTGATGGTCAAGCGCCTGTCGATCAAAGATCCCGATACCCTCAGCGTCGTCAGCGACAACCCCCGTTATTCGTCATTTGATATTCCGATTCGCCGCATGACCTGGAACGCCGAAGACGACACTGCTCAGCTGCGCCTGATAGGCCGTGTCATCGGTCGCTTCCATCTGAACATTTGAAGAGACGAAAGGGATTTGATATCAAATGGAAAAGAAAACGTCCGGTTGCCTAGACGAAAAGAACGCAAAATATGTGAATGATATGGTTACTAGCTTTCGTATCGGAACGAAAGTCGCCGCGTTCCTCATAGGGGTGCCGTTTCTACTGATTTTTATTGTTCTCTTGATCGGCATCGTCGGAAGCGTAGTTGATCCCTGACGCCTTGGGGGCGGAAAGCCGTAAGATGCCTTAAGAACCGACTATGACCGGCTAAGCGTCCCTTGATAGGGCAATGCCGAAAGTTCCAATTCGACTGTCCGCCGACGGGGTGGGAGCGCCCATAGTTCCAAATCGACTGTCCGTGCCGCCAAGGGCATCACACCCCCTTGCAAAACCCGCACCCGGCGCGCGACCGCTGATTTCCGTCCCACCACATCCCGTCTCGTGCCACCAAATCCCGGGTCGCCACCAGTTCCAGTTCCAGTGTCCGGGTTCAACGGTGGAACTGACCTTCATCGAGAAGCGCGTCGAACACTGGTTCCGTTTCGGCCAGCCAGTCTCCGACACCGTGCTGGACAAGCGCCGCCGTCTGGTCGCCTTCAGGCCCGGCTGTGTATTCGGCTTTATCCGCTGGACCGCCAACGATTACGGGACCGTCGTCTCCTGCTTCGACATCGTGCGCGCGGTGGAGCCGGGGACCGCCTTCCAGACCGTGCCTTTCGTACGCCCTGGCGGCGAATTACTGCTCGACGTGTCCGGCTGGCCGAAGGTCAGGCGCGTGCTGGAAGAAATCGACGCCATTGAGGAACTGGGGCTGCGCCCCGCCGAAATCTGCCCCGATCACTGGCGCATCCTCAATGGCCGCATCGCCGCCAATGTAGCCTCCCGTCCCTATACGCGCGCCATGCACAAGGCATGGCTGGCGCGCAGGAGGCTCGCATCATGACCCGGCGCGCCTGGTTCTTCGGCACGTATTTCATCGTGCTGGCGGTGGGCATGTCCGCCGTCATCCATGTCGCGCCCCGGCTGATGTGGAACGAGACGGCCAGCGTTCCGGTCGGGCTGTATCGCGTCCAGCCCGGCAACGCACTGCATGTCGGGGATATCGCCGCTCTCCGACTGCCCGACCGGCTGGCGCTATTGCTGGCGCAGCGCGGCTATCTGCCGTTCGGCGTGCCCTTGCTCAAGCCGGTAGCAGCGTTGCCGGGACAGAGCGTGTGCCGGACAAACGGCAGCGTCACGATCGACGGCGCGCATGTCGGCGATGCGCTCGACAGCGATCATCGTGGACGCGCGCTCCCCGTCTGGCAGGGCTGTCATCGTCTCGCGCCCCGCGAGATTTTCGTCATGAACCCGGCGGAACCGCGCAGCCTCGACGGACGGTATTTCGGCCCGCTTCCAGCAAGCACCGTGATCGGGCGCGCGGTCCCGCTCTGGCTTCCATCCCCTCATATCAATGGAGACCGGTCATGATCCATCTTGGCGCGTTCACGCATACGACCAACGGGTTTTTCGGCCAGATCACCACCTTTCTCATGGCCGACGATCTCGCCATCGTTCCGAACGAGAACCGCACATCCGAAAACGCCCCCGATTATCGCGTCCTGCGGGGGCTTGAGGATGAGGCCGCGCAGGTTGGCTGCGCCTGGGTGCGACAGAATGAGCGTATCGGTCTGTGGCTTGCCGTGCTGATCGACGACCCGCTGTTCGCCTCTCCGTTGCGTGCCCGGTTGATGCCTGACCGCGATGGTTCGGACAGTTTCCGGCTGGTCTGGAACCGTCCCGATCCGCGTCATGCAACACGTTAAAAAAGCGCTCGGTCTGCTGGTGGTTTGCAGTGGGGTTGCAATGCCCGTGCCGACTGCCCGTGCCGCGCCGTTCGATGCCTATGTCAGCGAAGCGGCTACGCGGGCAAATATTGCGCCCGCATGGATCACGGCGGTGATGCGCGCGGAGAGCCAGGGTGATGCTTCTGCGGTATCACCCAAGGGGGCGATGGGCCTCATGCAGATCATGCCGAGCACATGGCGGGAGCTTCGCGCGTCGTTGAATCTCGGTGCTGATCCGTTTGATCCGCACGACAATATCACGGCAGGGGCAACCTATCTCCGATGGCTTCATGACCGCTACGGCGATGCGGGTTTCCTTGCCGCCTACAATGCCGGTCCCGGACGGTATGAGGAACTGCTGAGAACCAGTCGTGCGCTTCCCGACGAGACAAAAAAATACGTCATAAGAGTTGTCCGGCTGCTGCGCGGAGAGTCGATTGGCGATCCGGTTTTCGACGCGGATTTTGCAGCGCGAACGCCACTCAAAATGCCGCCCGGGAGTCCGCTTTTCGTCGGCCCGTTTGCATCCCGAACCGTCGTTCAGAACGCGCCCGAGGTGATGCCGATCTTCGTTCAGGTGATGCGATCCACCGCTCCACCCCATGGCCTGTTCGTCTCCGTTTCGCAAAGGAGCACACCGTGACGTGGGATTTTCGGCATGAGCGGGGAAACCGGACATCCCATCGAGAGCGCTTCGGGTGTGCGTCGGGGAGTGTGCGGATCGGGAAACATGAAGGAAAGAGAAGGCAAGATAAAACGGCCTGCCACGTCGGGCGACGAAGCGCAGTCGCGCTTCGTCTTTCCGTGTGCAGGTTGGGTCGGTCGTGTGCAGGGTTTTGGATTGTATGCTGCTTCCCTGCTGGGTTTTCCTGCACAGGGAGGATCTGATGGCCCGTGACGAGGATTTCCACGTCCATCCGGGCCGCATCCGGAGCAAAGGAAGCCGCGCCCGACTTCGGAGCTTTCTGGCGCAGGTGCTTCATGTCTCCCGACGCGCGGGCGGAGGCAGTAGCGGCAACCCCGGAAAGGGAAAAAGTTACGGTCCGCGCTCCGGTCCTTCGACCTTTGGCCGGGGGCATTCCCGGTTTGGCAAAAGTCGCCTGTTCGACGCCCATCGCCGCGTCACCGTCAAGGCCCGCGTGGTGCGACAGATCGGGCGCGGCGCACGGCCCGGATCACTGGCCGATCATCTCGCCTATCTGCGCCGCGATGGCGTCACCCGTGACGGCGAGAAAGCGCATCTGTTCGGGCCGGATGGTCAGGACGTGGAGGCCGGGGATTTCGCGGCACGCTGCAAAGACGACCGGCATCATTTCCGCTTCATCGTCTCACCCGAGGACGCGCCGGAGATGGCGGACCTCGACGGCTTCACCCGCGACCTCGTGACGCAGATGGAAGCCGATCTCGGCACACGGCTGGACTGGGCCGCCGTGTCGCACTGGAACACCGACAATCCGCATGTGCATCTGATCGTGCGCGGCGTCGATCAGGCCGGGGCCGATCTGGTCATCGCCCGCGACTATATCAGCCACGGGCTGCGCTCACGGGCGGAGGATCTGGTATCACTGGAACTCGGACCGCGCGCCGAGCATGAAATCGAAATGGCTCTCCGTCGGGACGTGACGGCGGAACGCTGGACCCGGCTTGATGCCGAGTTGCAGCGCCATGCCGACGATCTGGGGATCGTGGACCTGCGGCCTGAAGCCGGGAGCGCTCATGACCTCGGGCAAAATGCGACGCATCGCGCCCTTCTCACCGGCAGGGCGCAGACCTTGGAACGCATGGGGCTGGCTACGCCGGAAGGATCGGGAAGATGGTCACTCACGCCCGGCATGGCGGACACGCTACGCGAGATGGGCGCGCGGGGCGACATCATCAAAACCATGCACCGTGCCATGACGGAACGCAGCCGGGATCGAGGGATGTCTCCCGGTGATTACGTGATCTCGGGGCGTGATCAGTCCACCGCCTTGACGGGGCGGTTGCTGGAACGCGGTCTGCACAACGAACTGACAGGCGAAGCCTATGCCGTGATCGACGCCACGGACGGGCATGTGCATCATGTCCGCTTCTCCGGCGTCGAAGCCTTCCGCGACGCCCCGCCCGATGGTGGTATCGTTGAGGTGCGAACGGCGACCGGCAGGACAAGCGGGAAGGATTATCTGGTGCTGTCGGCCCGCTCCGATCTGGACCTTGCCGCCCAGGTGAAAGCGCCGGGGGCAACATGGCTGGATCACCGGCTGGTAGAGGGCCAGCCCATGGACCTCGCCCGCACCGGCTGCGGGGCCGAGGTGCGGCAGGCCATGCAGGAGCGCACGCGACACCTCGTGAATCGCGGGTTGGCGTCATTCCAGCAGGACGGGTCCGCGCGCTATCAGCGCAATCTCCTGGCGACATTGCGTCAGCAGGAACTCGATCAGGTGGGCGCGAAACTCGCAAAGGAAAGCGGGCTGGCTTATGAGCGCAGCATTCCGGGTAATTTCGTCACCGGCCAGTATGTGAAACGTCTCAGCCTGTCCTCGGGGCGCTTCGCCATGATCGACAACGGCCTCGGCTTCCAGCTTGTGCCCTGGGCACCGTCGCTGGACAAGCAGCACGACCGCCATGTCGATGGGGTCGCCCGCGACGATGGAGGCATCAACTGGCGGCACGACCGAAAGCGCGATCTCGGGATCAGCCTATGAGCCACGCGGCCCGTTCTTTCTACGCTGTTATCCGCCTCGGTACACTCGATACAGTTTCGATCTTGTTTCCAACAAAACCTTTCGATCACATCATGGCTTTTCATGGAGGATTTCCATGCGTGACCGCCTGAACGTCTCCCTGCCCGTTGCCATGATCAGCCAGATCGGCGAGCTTGCCGCGCGCCGGAAGGTGACGCGCTCCGCCGTGGTGGAAGCGGCGGTCGCCTCGCTCCTGTCACCCGACAGCGCGGAGAAAACCGAAGCGGCCCTCACACGGCGACTGGACCGGCTGACCCGCCAGATGCAGCGCCAGGAGCGCGACCTGATGATCGCGCTGGAAACCCATGCCCTGTTTATCCGCTTCTGGCTGGGCCAGATGCCGCCCCTGCCCGCAGAGGCGCAGACCGCCGCCAATGCGCTGGGTCAGGAACGCTTCGCCCGGTTTCTCGACACGCTGGGGCGGCGGCTATCGCAGGGAAAATCCTTCCGTGACGACATCCCGCTCGATATTCCCGCCATGCGTCAGCGCCCTGCTGACAGGCCCGACGATGCACCGCCCCGCTCATGACCCTGTATGTGCAATGACGATCGACACGCCCCCTGTTCCGGCCTTACCCTTCGGTCAGCAGTCTGAGATAGCCGCCTTCGACCAGCGCGATCCCTTCATCACGCCAGTCTCGGGCGGACTTGCGCCAGGCATGATCGCGCCATTCGTCCAGAGACATGGTCAGGGAACGGGGATCGATCAGGACGGCGGCGATCCGGCGTTCGTCGGCACCGGTCCGATACAGGTCATAGGCATGCAGACGACGGATCAGATGCAGGGACCGGACCGGCGTGATGACAGGCAGGAGATGACGCGGGATGGCCCCGCCCTGGACACGCGAGACGAAGCGCGTCGCCTCATGGCTCCGCTTGCGGTAATGAGGATCGAGGGGAATGAGAATGGCCGGATGGGTCAGAGCCTCGGGACTGTCCAGCGTGAGCGAGAACGCCCCTGTCGGATCATCCAGCCCGATCACACGGCGTTGCCCGTCCTCATGGTCGAACAGCACACGCCCCCACGGCGCGAGGGACAGGGGAGCGACGCTCCCGAACTCCGGCGGGGCTTCGGTCAGGATGATATTCTTTGCCATCGCATCGCGCCGCCAGATGACGGGCTGGCGGGTGACGGGGATGGCCGGGTCATGCGCGAAAGCGCAGCCTCCAGCGCGCGCAAAAGCCGGTCCAGAGCGCAGAAGGACTATGGCTGGCCTTCGCCTGCCCTTTCGTGTCGTGGTAGTCGTCGATATAGCGGGACCAGCGCCGCATGAAGGCTCCGGCCAGCGCGGGAGCAGCCAGCGTCTTCAAGACGGCCAGATCGGCCCTGGATTGCCAGATATCGATCGACATGGAATGCTTTCCCTCTCGACACGGAGTTGCCTTCGGGACATGGCAGACCATGCCCGGCACAGGCGACCCGTTTTTGTTGGCCATGGATCACGCCGGTTGCAGCGTGACCCTACAAATATTGCACAGAGCCATCCCACGAGTTTGGCATGGGACGCCCCTCGGAACTTGCAGCGCATCTGCCCCTCGACTTTGACATGGAGACGAGGAGCAAGATGCTGAAAATAATGGGGAAAAAGCGCTGTAGTTTGGGAGCGTGAAATTTCACCAGCTATACGTCAGGTTCCCGTAAACGCGACGGCCCTGTCCCAAATAACAGAGGTTCGTATTGCAGCCAGATGCATAGTATTTATTGGTAAGATTCGAAATAGCAAGCTGCGCTTTCAACCCTCTAAGCGTAGGCGTTACCGACCCAAAGTCATAATGTGCTCCGATATCGAAAAGGAAATAGGAAGGAACTTTATACGACTCTACATTATCTGAGTAGGTAAACCCAACATACCTTACTCCACCATTCACGCCAAATCCAGATAATGGAGAATTCCTAAACGTATAGTCTGCAAATACGTTAAACATATTGCGAGGAATATACGGAACGAACTTGCCTTTTTCACTAACGTAGGCGCCATATGAATCTGTGAATGGATAGTATATTTGATCTGTATTCGTGCTTTTTCCAAACCGAACATCTTCGAATGTATAAGAAGCAACAACCTTCAAGCTCTTCGTGATATTAGCATTTGCAGAAACCTCGAAGCCCCGTGATTTCACTGTCCCGGCGTCTTTCGAAAAATTAGTATGAACCATATCGTCAATGAGATAGTGGTTCTCAACAATATCAAATGCTGATGCTGTGAATAAAATATCTCTATTTGGTACTTTATACTTTAATCCGGCTTCTAACTGCTTACCAGTAAGCGGTGAAAATGGTTGACCTAAATAATTGGTTTGGCCAGTCTGTGGAATGAAGGAGGTAGAATAACTAAAATATGGGTGTAAACCGAATTTAGTATTATAAACTACCCCACCTCTCCATGTAAATTCTTTATCAGACTGTCCTTTTTTCGTAGCCGCATAAGATTCTGTTGTCCCGTTTGAATTATTAGAAGATGTTGTTGATGTTTCTTGGTGGGCCCAGTCCTGCCGCCCCCCCAATATTACAGAAATATTTTTCCATTTTATTTGATCCTGAAAATACACACCCTCCTGAAAGTAACTAGAATTAGGAGAATAGCTAAAAACATTGCAGCGGTCAGAAGTCATACTATAGCAAGGTTCATATTGATATTGTGGATTATAAACATTGAGTGTTGGCTCCGGTCTATCATCAAAAGTAGTGGTATCTTTATATGAGTAATAACGAAAATCATTTCCAACCACCCATGTGTGTTGAATTGGACCTGTATTGATAATTCCGTAAAAACGCGTATCCAAAGCTTCTTGATTTGCAGTTATCTGATTTTGCCATGGTGATACTGAGATCACTCCAGGACTAACATTGGAATCGTAATATGCATTTAACTTATCGAAATTTGTATCTTCCCATCGGAATGTCTGGCTGAAATTAATATATTTCTTAAATTGGTGTTTAAACTGATACTCAAACATAGCATCTTTTTCACCAGATTGATTCCAATTCGGCTCCCCGATAAACGTACTCCGGGGAATGCGAGGCATGTCGTCAGTGAAACGCGTTCCTATTACCGGTAACCCCGTGCCATTTGAGCCATCCCCTGGTGTATACATATACATTCCCATGAGCGTCAAAGAGGTTTTCGGATCAATATCCCATGTAATTGACGGGAGCACTCCAACCCTGTGATAATCGACATAATTTACTTGCGTTCCCTGCGTCACGCCAATCGCCGCGACCCGGTACCGAAGATTTCCGTTCTTCGTAATTTTATCGCTAAGATCAACTGTCGCTTCATAGCGCCCCCAATTACCGAAGCCGATTGAAACTTGATGCAGAGGCGTGTCGGTTGGTTTCTTCAGACTCATACCAATCATTCCGCCTGGGGTAATTTGACCGTACATAACTGAAGCAGGACCATTAACTGCTTCGATCCGCTCAAGGAATGTTGTCTCCCCGGCAGAAGCTGAATGCGTCATAAGGCCATCGACAAACTGCCATGCTTTAAAACCACGTTGAAAAATTTGTCCGTTGAGGCTGCCTGCGGCCCCCGTCGAGCCACCCCCGTACGCTTCAGCATAAATCCCCGGCGTATAGCGTAGGGCGTCAGTAATGTTCTGTGGTTGTTGATCAACCATTTGCTGCTTTGTAATCACATAGATCGAATTCGGAATCTCCGTTATCGGGGTGTTGGTTTTCGTTCCAGCCATAGTCGTCTCGGCAACATATCCGACACCCGGCCCTGTTGGATCCTGACGCGCGAGGGTTCCACCGACGCGTACAGGGCCAAGGGTAATTGTGGAGGAGGCTTTTCTCACAGTGGCGCTACGCGGCCCCGTGATCTGCCAAGTCAACCCTGTGCCCGCCAGAAGCGCCGTAAGCGCGGTCTCAGGAGAAACAGTCCCGCTGACGCCGGGACTTCTGACTTTCGCGACGAGATCGTTGGGCACCGAAAGCTGCCAGCCGCTCTGCATCCCGAATGCTATCAGGGCGTTGGAGAGCGGCTGCGGCCCGATCTGAAACGCAGACATCGCGACCGATGACAAAGGAGCCGCCGCAGCAGGCGCTGCGTGGAGCAACGATCCGGTCAGCATCGTGGACGACACGAGAATAATGACTTTTCGCGCGGGAAATGACCCGAATTGAGAGAAAGTTCGTCCTGTCCGCGCTACCATTCGCTTGCCCTTCCCGGCTGAGATCATCCATCAAAGGGCACCATCATTGAGAATGATTGGCATTCGCTCTGTGAGGATAACACGACCGTGCGAGGCTTTTTTTTGCGGTTGGTCCGAAAAAATTTTCAGCGATGGAGAATGGTCAGCCAGGGTGTGGCGTGAACGACACGTGCATTTTGGCCGTCCGCCAGTGTCCGGAGTGCCCCCTGCGGGTCGGTCAGCGTATAGATGCCAGTCACGCACTCGGCGGCCAGTGTCTTGCCGTAAACCATGATCGGTCCAGGTGCGTAGGGGCTTAACCGAGCCACGACCGCCGACACGGACCAGTCGTGAACGACCAGTTTCCCTTGCGCCCACGTCCCGACTTCCGTCGATGCAACCGTCCTTGTTTCCGTTGTCCCATCCCGCGCCGATAACTCCTCCCCCGCTCCCAACAGGATTGGCGAATGTTCGGAAACAATACCCCCAAGGGACACTTGTCCTTCACGGACCGCTACGGTGACACGGCCCGCGTCCTGAGCATCGACATCGAATACGGTCCCCACATCCGTTACGGTCAGGCCACGGGCAAAGACGGTAAAGGGGTGCGCAGCGTCATGCCGGACCGTGAACAAGGCCTCCCCCTTCAAAAGCCGGACCTCGCGCCGTCCATTCTCGAAACGCGACGCGATGGCGCTTTGAGGGGCTAGCACGATCTGGCTTCCGTCAACGAGGACGATTGTCCGGACTTCCTGTCGTCCGGTCACGCTATCGGCCCGAAGACGCAGGGCGATGTCCGGCCCCAGGAAGGCGAGAAGAACCACAGAAGCGGCGAGAGAGAACGCCGCCAGTCCAACCCGGCCTCTGCCGAGCCCGATACGCTGGATAACAGAGCGGCGACGAACCTGTCTTCCGACCGGCACCTCGACCACTGGTGTCACACGTCGAAGAACCCCCATCGTATGGGTTATCTCCTCCCAATCCCGTGGATGGTCAGGGCTTGCCGAGCGCCATACTTCGAAACGCGCCCGGATTTCAGCGTCATCCGGTTCTTCACGAAGCAGCATGAGCCACTCGGTCGCATCCTGCGGCCACTCCGAATCCGGAGAAAAAGCCCCTACGTCCTCATGCACGGTCATGTTCGGCCCCCTTGAGGCAAGCGTAACGCTTTGAAGCCTTTCGGCAGGCCCCAATAAGAACACGTTCGTGAGCAGGTGTTTTTTTCCACCAGGGTGGAAATTATTCGGGAGGATGAAGGCGGCTGCGACAATGCTTCAACCCTTTGGCGACCAGTCCATGAACGGCACCGATCGTCAATCCTAGTTCTTCCGCGACCTCGCGCAGTTTCCATCCCTCGAAGCGGTAGAGCATGACTGCTCGCCTCATATCCTCCGGCAACTCAGCCAGCGCGGACTCCACGATCCTCAATTCCTCTTTGCCGGCTATATCCGCTTCGCTGCCAGCATCAAACGCCGGAACCGAGGCGGTCACAGCATCGTCCGCCTGAACGAACCGTTTCCGGTCGCGACTTTGCGCGCGATACTTGTCCACCGCCAGATTACGGACAATCCGGTAGAGAAAATTCAGCGGCCTATCTGGCCTGTCCGCTGACTGGCATCTGATCCAAACTTCTTGCAGCAAGTCCTCCGCGTAAACGCGATCCCCGGTAATGCCTGCGGCATATTTCAGGAGGTCGCCGCGATGGGCGAGGTAGCATGTCAAGAGTTCGCTCTTCCTCTCCACAGCGATACCTTTCCCGCTGGCCCGGCTTGGTGGGGCCGCTCCCACCAAGTGAGAACCATTCTCATTTTTAGTTACGCGAGCGAGCTATGAAAGGCAAGGGGAACGGAAGCGGACCGAAAGGGCTTGAGTCGATTCCGGTGCGGCGGAGCCCGCCAGCGCCGCGCCTTGCGCGCGTGGCTGCTACGCGTGAATTCGCTTCCGTTTGATTCCTATATGATTCCAGTTGGTGCTCTGGAACGCCAAAAGGCGGCTTGCGCCGCCTTTTAAGTCATTGATTTCGTTTGGAATTCATGGTTGCGGGGAACCGCACACTACGATCCCGGCGAAATATGGCGAATGGTCATTCGCAAGATTCGTTGGTTGCGGGGGCACGGTCTGGCCGATGCCGACATTCGTTGTCAGCAGTCATCTAGAGCCCGAACTCACAACCAGTAGCTAACGGCCGCGACGAGGCAGATGGCGGCGTGGAAGTTAGTGGCATTGCGATCGTAACGTATCGCGACGCGGCGGAAGCCCTTGAGGCGGTTGAACATGCGTTCAATGGCATTTCGCGTCCGATAAAGGACCGACGAAAAGCAGTTCCTCCAGACCCGGTTGGCCTTGGGCGGGATGTTTGGTGCGGCGCCCTCGCCCTCGATCTGTCGACGCACCGCGTTGGTGTCGTAGCCTTTGTCGCCGTGGATCAATCGCCCTCATGTCAGACATCGCGGAAAGGCGAAGTTGTTTGCGCAAGCGGACGTTCCGCCATTTCCTTCAAAACGTGCTAGTCGATAGCTGACGGTTGGCTCCTCCTACTGGATCATTCGAGAGAAATGGCATGCAGCAGACACAGCAGCAGGACGATCAAAATCCTTCCACGCTCGAGACAGTCTGGACCTGCCCCATGCATCCGGAAGTCAGGGAGACGCAGCCTGGGAAATGCCCGAAATGTGGCATGACGCTTCAGCAGGAGGACGAAACCGGCGCCATGCCGTCGATGCCGGGAATGAACAATCACCAGATGCGGCATGCTATGACGCGCCACGATCCGGAGCATGCGTCGCCGACTTCAATGAAGGCCGCGCTTCCTTCCGCCGGCTCACATACGATCTGGACCTGCCCGATGCATCCGCAGATCCGGCGGGACCATCCGGGAAACTGCCCGCTCTGCGGCATGGCGCTTGAGCCGGAGGAACCGGCGGGTCAGTCCGAGGAAAGCCCCGAACTGAAGGATTTCACGCGGCGTCTGATCGTGGCCGCGGCGCTCGCCGTTCCCCTTCTGATCGTCTCAATGGGCGGTGATGTCGGGCTGCGCCTCCTTCCGCCCGCTCTTTCACCTTGGATTCAGCTCGCGCTCACGCTGCCCATCGTCTGCTGGGCGGGACTACCATTCTTCCAGCGTGGCCTCGCCTCGCTGCGTACGCTGCACTTCAACATGTTCACCCTGATCATGTTCGGCGTCGGCGCGGCCTTCGGCTACAGCCTTGCCGCGACCTTTGTGCCCAATGCCTTTCCCGCGACCTTCCGGATGCCGGATGGCACGCTGCCCGTCTATTACGAGGCGGCGGGTGTCGTAGTGGCGCTGGTGCTGCTCGGCCAGGTGCTAGAACTGCGCGCCCGTGCGGCGACCGGCAACGCCATCCGCGCGCTGCTGGACCTCAAGCCGAAACAGGCGCACCGCATCGGTGCCGACGACAGGGAGCAGGATGTCCCGGTCGAGAACGTTATGAAAGGAGACCGGCTGCGCGTCCGGCCGGGAGAATCTGTCCCCGTTGACGGCACGGTACTGAACGGCGCGTCGAGCGTGGATGAATCCATGATCACCGGCGAGCCCGCGCCCGTCGAGAAGAAAGCCGGCGATCCGGTGACAGGGGGCACCATCAACGGCACAGGAAGTCTGGAGATCGAGGCGCAGGCGGTCGGCAGCGACACGATGCTGGCGCGCATCGTCAAGATGGTCGCCTCGGCCCAGCGCTCGCGCGCGCCGATCCAGACCGTCGCAGACCGCGTCTCGGGCTGGTTCGTGCCGCTGGTGCTTGCTGTCTCTATCGTGACCTTCATCGTCTGGTATGCCGTCGGTCCGGCGCCGCGCTTCGGTCACGCGCTGCTCAACGCGATTTCGGTACTGATCATCGCCTGCCCCTGCGCGCTGGGTCTGGCGACGCCGATGTCTGTGATGGTCGGCACCGGGCGCGGCGCGCGCGAGGGCGTGCTGGTGCGCGACGCGGGCGCATTGCAGGCACTGGACAAGGTGGACACGCTGGTCGTGGACAAGACTGGCACGCTGACTGAAGGGCACCCGAAGCTGATCGCGCTGGACGTCGCGGAGGGCTGGCAGGAGGATGAGGTGCTGCATCTGGCTGCGTCGGTCGAGGCGCAGTCGCAGCATCCGCTGGCGCAGGCCGTGGTCCGGGCGCTGAAGGAGCGCCACGGCGAACCCGCGCCGGTCGGGGATTTCGCCTCGCAGCCCGGTCTGGGCGTCAGCGGAAGAGTGGACGGGCATCAGGTGGTGATCGGCAATGCCGAACGGCTGAAGCAGGCGGGGGCCGATACCGCGCCGCTGGAGGCGACGGCCGGGGCGCGGCGTCAGGACGGCGCGGGCGTGATGTTCGTCGCCATTGATGGCAGGTTGGCTGGGCTGATCGCGGTGGCCGATCCCCTGCGGGCGGATACGAAGGCGGCGCTCGCGGCCCTGCACGCCGACGGGTTGCGCATCGTTATGCTCACGGGCGACAATGAGGCGACTGCAGCGGCTGTGGCGAAGGTCGCTGGGAATATTGCCGAAATCCATGCCGGACTGAAGCCGCAGGACAAGGCGGACATTATCCGGAGGCTTGAGGCAGCGGGGGCGCATGTGGCGATGATGGGGGATGGCGTGAACGATGCTCCCGCGCTCGCCGCCGCGTCCGTCGGCATTGCCATGGGTACGGGAACGGACGTTGCCATCGAGAGCGCGGGGATTACGCTGGCCCATGGCAGTCTCGGCGCGCTGGTTCGTGCCCGGACTCTGGCGCATGACACGATGCACAACATCCGGCAGAATCTGGCGTTCTCGTTTCTGTTCAACGGGATCGGCATCCCTGTGGCGGCAGGTGTCCTCTACCCGGTATTCGGGCTTCTGTTGTCGCCCATGATCGGAGGCGCGGCCATGGCGCTCTCCTCCGTCACGGTCATCACCAACGCGCTGCGGCTTGGAAAAACCCCGTGATACAAACGTCTGAAAACGATCCTCCCTGCGGCCTGACGATTCTTTCGTTGCTGTCGATCCTGACGGGCCTCGTCGCGGGCGTGATCTGCGGATCGTTCCGGCTGCTCCTCGAATGGTCTGACGGGTTGCGCACGGCGTTCGCTCTTGGTCCGTGGCACGGCTTTCCGGCCGGCTTGCTCCTGATTCTGGCATCGAGCCTTGCCTCCTTCCTTGCGGCGCTGATGGTGCGGCGGCTGGCCCCGCTCGCCTCTGGCAGCGGTATTCCGCATGTCGAGGCTGTCCTGGCCGGATCGACCACGCCCGCTTCGGCTGGTCTGATACCTGTGAAATTCGTCGGTGGTCTGCTTGCGATTGGTGGCGGGCTGGCACTCGGGCGCGAAGGACCGAGCGTGCAGATGGGGGCAACGGCTGCGAACACAATCGGCCGCGTGCTCCGGCTCGGCCGGTCGGACTGTCGGGTCTTGCTGGCGGCGGGCGCCGGGGCGGGTCTCGCGACCGCGTTCAACGCGCCGGGGGCAGGGGCCATCTTCGTTCTGGAAGAACTCGTCGGCCGCTTCGAAGCCCGCACTGTCTGTTCGGCACTGGGAGCCTCCGTCTCCGCCATTCTCGTGGCCCGCGCCATGCTGGGTGGGAACCCGGATTTCATGGTCTCTGTAGCGCCCGCAGTGATCGACGTTTCGACCCAGCTCCTGTTTCTGCTGACCGGGCTCGCGATGGGTGTCCTCTCCGTCCTGTATAACCGGACTGTCCTTACAACACTGCGGTTCGCGGAAGGTCTACCGGTCGGAGTGGAGACGCGCGCGGCGCTGATCGGCGCTCTGGCAGGCGTCATCGTCTGGCTGACCCCGCATCTGGCGGGAGGCGGAGACTGGCTGACGCAAAGCGCGATCAATGGCACCATCGCATGGTCGGTCATCTCGGGGCTGTTCGTCTTGCGTCTGGCTCTGGGAGCGCTCTCCTATGCGGCCGCGACGCCGGGCGGCCTGTTTGCGCCCATGCTGGCGCTCGGCGCACTTGCCGGGCTCGGCTGCGGCGATATCGCACATGTGCTTGAACCGCGTCTGGCGGGCGATACCGCTCCCTTCGTTATTGTCGGAATGGCGGCGATGTTCGCTGGGTCCGTCCGTGCGCCTCTGACGGGAATCATTCTCGTCACGGAGATGACCAATGCGACCAGCCTGCTGCTGCCGCTTCTCTCCGGGAGCTTCGCCGCGATGCTAGTCGCGGACGGCATGCAGGAGGCGCCTATCTACGAAGCCCTCCGCAACCGGGCCGCCGTCGCCAAACGCTAACTGGGCGAGCAGTACATCTCGCCCGCTCGGTGCTTACACCGAGTGTCGCCGTGAACCATCATCGTTCAGCACGATGCCTTCGCCAAAATGACAGGCACGTGTCTGTTCATTGGCGACGATTCTGCTGGACGCAGAACCACCCGCGACGCAGACGCAGACGCATTAGTAAAGCATAATGTGCTTGCGCGATTGCGGTCTGGCTGATGCCAATACTCGCTCGCTACGATAATATAAACATAAGATATTATCGCGCCTTTTCCCGCCAGCTATTGAGCTTGATGTAGAAAGCCGGCAGAACAAGTAGGGTAAGCGCAGTACATGAAACCAGACCGCCGATAACGACTGTCGCCAGTGGTTTCTCCACCTCTGCACCTTCACTCATAGAAAATGCGGTGGGAAAAAAGCCGAGGCATGCGACAGAAGCGGTGGCCATGACGGGGCGGAAGCGTTCCCGTGCCGCCCTCGTCGCTGCCGTGAATCCATCGAAGCCATTACGACGTTTTTCAATGATCCAGGAGACGAGAACAACACCGTTGAGCGTGGCCACCCCAAACAACGCAATGAAGCCAATGCCAGCCGAAATACTGAATGGCATTCCGCGTAACCAAAGTGCAATGATGCCGCCCGTTGCGGCGAATGGCAGATTGATGAAAACGAGTCCTGCCAGCCAGGGGTCGCCCAATGCCAGCAGAAGCAGCAGGAAAATCAGTACGAGGGTAATTGGGACCACGATTTCGAGACGGGCGACGGCCGTCTGGAGATTACGGAACTGTCCGCTCCATTCCACCCGATAGCCGGACGGAAGCTGTATCTTGTCCGCAACACTTTTCTGTGCCGCCTGAACAAAAGATGCCAGATCGCGTCCGCGTACATTGGCCTGTACCATCATGCGGCGTTCGCCTTGATCGCGGCGGATGGCGGCCGGCCCGTCATCCAGTGCGATATGGGCTACCAGAGACAGTTCGAGGACATGATCGTCGCGCGTCAGAACCGGCAATTGACGCAGTTGTGACAGGCTATTGCGACTGTCAGCGCCGAAGCGCACCTCCGTCGGCACCAAGGCGCCGTTAATAGAGACGGGTGGACCGACATGGCCACCCACCGCTTCAATCACATCAAGGACTTCCGCGGTCGACACATTCAGCCGACCAGCGGCCGCGCGATCGACATCGATATGCAGATACGGGATGGTACCGACATCCTGCGGAGCCACATCGGCAGCGCCGGGCACGGCGGCGATCGCCTCCGAAATCCGCGCGGTAAGTGTCGAGAGGTTTTTCAGGTCCGGGCCATAGACGCCTACGGCGATCTGCGAGCGCACACCGGACTGAAGATCGTCCATGCGCATCTGGATGGGCTGACTCCAGTTATAAAGCGAACCAGGATTGTTCTTCCGCAGTGCTGTGTCGAAGGCGCGCACCAAGCCGTCCTGCGTCGACGACGTTTTCCACTCGGAGCGCGGCTTGAGCAGAATATAGGTATCGGTCTGCTCGCCGCCCTGGGGATCGGTCGGAATGGTGGAAGTGCCAGTATTGCTGACAACGGTCCGGATGTCGGGAAAGGTGCGCAATGTTCGTTCGATCGCATCAACCGAGCGGAGCGAAGCAGCCAACGAGATACCTGGCAAACGCGTCGAGGTGACGACGAGATCGCCTTCCTGAAGCTGGGGGATGAATTCGCCCCCCAGCCGTGTCGCCATAAAACCCGACAGACCAAGAATGGTTAAAGCGATCACGGTTACGCGTCCCGTATGCGCGACGCAGTAGCGCGAGGCGGGCAGAAAACCACGGCGCAGAAGCGCAATAAAGCGCGTGTCGTGAGCGCTTTCATCATCTGCCTCGTCATCATGCGCTTCCGCATAATGGGGACGGATCAGCATCAAGGAAAGGGCCGGGATACAGACGAGCGAGAACGCGAGCGAGGCGAGGAGGCCAAGAATGATGGTCTCCGCCATCGGCCTGAACATTCGGCCTTCAATGCCTTCGAGGGTCAGAATCGGCAGGTAGACGAGAATGATGATAAGAATCGCAAAGGTAACCGGGCGGGCGACGAGTGCGACGACTTGAGCGATGCTATCGCCAAAGCTGCTCCCCGGCGCGAGGCGACGGCTCATGACACTTTCGACGATCACAAGAGCACTGTCGACGATCATGCCGAAATCGATCGCGCCCAGGCTTAGGAGATTGGCGGAAATTCCCAGGTGATTCATCCCCACCATTGCGCACAGCAGGGAGAACGGTATGACCGAAATGATGACGAGTGAGGCCCTCCAGTTGCCGATGACAACCATCAATACCGCGAAGACCAATATGGCGCCCATGACCAGATTGTCGCGGACGGTCATGATGGTGACATTCGTGAGTGTCGAACGGCTGTAATAGGGTTCAAGCGTAATGCCTTGGGGTAGGCTGTGCATCACCTTGGGCAAGGCGGCCTTGATAGCCGCCAGGGTCTTCTTGGCGTTTGCGCCTTCACGCAGAAGAATGACGGCATTGACGATCTCGCCATTGCCATCCCTAGTGACGGCGCCGAGGCGCGGCAACTGCCCTTCATGAACACGGCCGAGTTCGCGGATATGAACTGCCGCACCGTTCGCGCCGCTCCAGACCTGGATATCACCGAACTCTTCCAGACTGTCGATCAGCGACCGACCGCCTATGATATGCTGCTCGTCGTTCTGCTCCAGCCATGCGCCGCCCGCAGCTTCGTCTCCACTATCGACTGCCTTGAAGACATCGGAAACAGATATGCCATAACGACGAAGAACGAGGGGGTTTAGTTCCACCTCATAGGTCTGGGACGCTCCCCCGTTGACGTTGACGTCAACCACGCCAGGAATAAGGCGCAGCTTTGGGACCACGTTCCACGTCATGATCGTGTTGAGTTCGGCGAGCGAGTGTCCGGTGCCGTGAATCTGGAGCTGAAGGATCTCGCCCATGCCGGTCGTCATCGGTCCCATGCTGAGGGATGCATGCTCGACAGGAATTGCGTTGCGCGCTTCGGTCAGCCGTTGTGAGACGAGTTCGCGAGCCCGGTAGATGTCTGTGCCGTCATCGAACTGGAGGTAGAGAACCGACACACCGGTCCGCGACACGGAGCGCATTGAGCCCAAGCCCACGACGCTGGAGAGTACAGTCTCTACTGGCACGGTGACGAGGCGTTCGATTTCCTGTGTCGGGAGGCCAGGGGCGCTGACCGAGACCAAAACCTGTCGTGGAGAAATGTCCGGCACTGGTTCGACCGGCAGGGATCGCAGGTCGAAAATCCCGGCGATCATGATCAGGATAACTGCGCCGAGCAGAGCCTTGCGCCCCGCCAGCAGTTTCAGGACAAAATTCATTTCTCCACCTGCCCGCTCTGGGGCGTCGGATTAAGCAGAGCCTGGGATTTGAGAATGAAACTGCCGTGCGTAACGACGATCTCGCCTGCCTCGACACCTTGAGTAAGGACGGTGCGACCGTCCAACGAGGGGCCGACAACGACATGCCGTGCCGCATAGTGATCCGGACCGGTTTGCACAAAAACGCACTTTTGTCCGGCAATCGTCTGTAAGGCGGAGGTGGGGATGACCTGACCGGCAACGGGGTGAGAGAAAAAGAGTCGCGTTCGAGCTAGCATGCCCGGACGCAGTGCTGACTGCGCGTTCGGCACTAGACTGCGTACCAGGACGCGGCGTGTCCCTATATCCACGCCGCCTTCGATCAGATCGATCCGGGAGGCTATCGGATCGTCCACTCCACGGAGCCAGGTCTGCTGTTGCCCGCCAATGGCCAGCTTGCCTGCATCTTCGGTCGAGACTTCCGAAATGACCCAGACCGAATTCAGGTTGTCGATTTCGATGGGAATCGCCGGGGTCGTCGCGATGGCTTCGCCGATACTGATATTGACGTGCCTGACGATTCCATTGACCGGAGAGATGACAGTGGATGAGAGGCCGTCAACTTTCTCGATCGGAGATGAAAACCTCCCCATGCGCTCTTTCTCGTTCTGTACCTGAGCTTTGCGCTGAGAGACGAGCGCGTGCATCTCAGTCATGCGTGCCTGACGCCTCTCCGCTTCGCCTGCCGCGATGACACCGCCGCGCAGGCGCTCACCGCGTTGCCATGCGAGAACTGCGTCGCGTTCCTCTGCCTCCGCCTGCCGGAGAGCGTCCTCTGCGGATACAAGGCGTTGGCGTTCGTCGCTTAGACTGAAATCGTCATACCGCATCAGAGCATCGCCAGGCTTGACGATTTGACCAGGGGTAACGAGGACGTCCATGACGCGTCCGGTACCAACAGGCCGGATACGGCTAATCCGCCGTTCGTCAGCGGCGACATAAGCCTGAGCTTCGATATAGTTGTGTAAGGCCCCAGGCTCGGCCTTTGCGGTTTCGATGCCCTCGCGCGTCAGAGCGGCTGGCGCGATGATCACTGGCCCTTTTGGCCAGCGCTCCTGTGCCCAAGCGACAGGCATGAATGCCATCATTATACCAAGCAGAGTTACGCCCAGGACGAAAAGCGTACCGACACCAGTCTGACGTTTGCAAAAAAAATTCATGGTGTCTGGCCCGACATGAGGAGGATACGAACGAGAGAGGCGCGCCAGATGACATCTGCCTGCGCCAGACGCTGGCTGGCTTCAAGTTCTCCCCGTCGCGCGCGAATATATTCTATGATTGGCGTTTCGCCGGCGCGCCACGCTGCGTCGAGTTGGACTGCCCGTTTCCGTAAGGCATCGTGGGACGCGCGTGCATGTTTCGTCACGACGATGGCGGAGGCCATTTGCGCGCGGATACGGCGATATTCCACTGCCACCTTCCGACGAGCAAGCTCTGCGTCACGTCGCGCCGCGCCGATCGCGCTGACATCCTTCATCAGTTTTGGTGTATTTCGTGCCGCGCTTGGCAGTGGAACCTGGAATTGCACTCCGACCTGAGTATCCCAGGGGCTGTCATACTGTTCCTGACGCGACACCTGGATGCCGATCTGCGGATTGGGCATGTAGGAATGCCGGGTCAGGTCGAACGCCGTCTGTGCTTCATGCGTCAGACTGTTTGCCAGAGCGATCCGAGGATCGTTGTCGGGGTCGAGCCGGAATTTGCGGACGGACAGCATTCGGCCGTCGATCGATAGCAGGTCCGGGATCTCATCCGAGCCGGTGGCTGTTTCCAGTTCCGCGCGCGCCACATCCAAGGATTGACGACGTTCCGCAACCTGCGCCTCAAAGTCTTCTTTTTCTGCTTCGACAGCCTCCTCGTCTGCGGGCGAGACTTCACCCGCTCTTACGGCCCGGCGCGAGGTCGTCAAAGTCTGATCTAGCAGGGAGACCATCTCGTCGAGATTGGCGATTTCGAGCGAAAGGGACGTCGCCAGACTCGTCAAGTCAAGCACACGAACACTGACCAGCAATCTTTGGACCTTGATGCGCGCATCGGCGACCGCTGTGCCCGCTTCTGCGTTACGTACGCTGGCTTTACCCTGGCCCGGAAGCCAAAGGGGAACGCTGATGCCGCCCTGATAGGTAGTATAGCCTACCTTGCTGCCAATGAAGTGATCGTCGAGATATTGGCCGCTCAATACGGGGCCGGAAGGAAACCAAGCATCAAGCGCACGTGCCGTCTTCTGACTTGTCTGGTGGTCAATGTCGGCTGAGTGCGTTTCAGGATCGCGCGAACGAGCAGCTATAATGGCATCGTGGAGACTCTCCGCCCGACCATGTGACATATTTACAGCAATTGCCGCACAAACAAAGATGAAACTGCCTATGACTCTTCTTTTTATCAAAGTCATTCAGTTATCCTAAGAACGGCTCGTCATGATTGACGTGCTCCTAGCAATATAGAGGGGCAAGCTAATTTCAGTGCTGAACGCTACCACGCGGAAGCACCCGTCATATGCATGAAGCGCCGTGACAAAATATTTCTATAAAAAAATCAGATGCTTATAACCATAAAAAATTATTTATTGCTGGTTACATTTGATGTTTTAATAGCATCTCGCACCCGATCATGTAGGAACCGCTGCCCCTTCGCCAGCCGCCGGACGAGCACCTCGTTGAACCGGGCATACATATCCGCGCCCCGATCCTTCGCGGCCTCGTTCTCGTTCGCCGGGATCGGAAGCTGACGCATCATCCAGGCATGGGTATAGAGCGCGAATGCCTCGCCCAGCACGGCAACGGCCTCGTCCACATCGTCGATCCGCCGCCCGAGCCGGTCCAGACGCTTCGACAGTGCCGCATCCCGGCGTCCATCGTCCTCGCCGGACACGAGCGACAGCACCGCCGCCTCGATCACCGCCGATTTCGACACCTTCCGGCGCTCGGCCAGCGCCTCGACCTGCTTCAGCAGGCCCGGCTCGAAATACACGTTCATCCGCTGCCGTCTGGTCATCGCCGTGCTCCCGATCTGGAGGTCCGATGACAGAGTGCGCTGAAATTTTCCCGACGCAAGTCCTTGTTGGATCGGCATAGTACAGGAGCGTAGCCTGGCGTAAAATTGGCGGCTCCTGTCGGTGTTTGTCAGAGTTCCGGAACGACTCGTGATACTTTCCCGCTACAGGCCAAGGCCCCTGCCCCGTCCCAGTTCCCAGGAGATGCCGCCATGCTCATCCATGGAAATGGCCATCTCCTTCTGGTGCTGCCTGCCGATCTCCGGACGCCAGGGCACCAGCGAGAATTCATGTCCGCTTTCCAGCACCGCGAAGCGCCCGCTGGCCAGATCGATCGGGCCTTTCATCGTGCCCTGGATCGTCTCGAAGCGATCAAGCGGACGCCACAGCTTCCCCCGTTTCTCGGCCATGGCCTGCCCGACCCGTTCCACCTCCCGCCCTTCCAGCGTCGCCAGCAGGTTCTTCCAGTAGCGCACCATGCCCTCCGGGGTGAGGCTGGCGTCCCCACGCTGGATCAGGGCCTTTTGCCGTCTGGCCAGGGCGTCGCCGACCTCGCCCCCGAACCCGGCTTCCAACCGGTCGCCCTCGCGGCTTACCCCGGCCACCAGCCGCCGGTCGAGCCAGGTCGCGCCATCGGAGCCGATCTGCGCCTCCAGATCGAAGGCCGACAGCAGCCGCACCGTCGCCTTCGGCGCACGGGTGGCGTCATAGGCGATGGAGCGTTGCTGGAAGTCTTCCGGGATACGCCAGCGGTCGGCGTGCAGCCGTTCCACGATCCCCGCCCGGCGTAGCGCCTCCAGGCGGCGAACGTGGCCTTTGATCAGGTCTTCCGGGTTACCCTTGACGCTCCAGCGGTCGAGTTGCATCCGCTCCAGATGGGCGGAAGGGCGATAAATCCCATCCTCGGTATTGGCGAGGATCGCCCGGTCGGACGGGCGCGGCTTGTCGGGAACCGGAGCGGCGGCGATTTCCACGATCGCGCTACGGGGGAGGTCCTCCATCTGGGCGGGATCGAAACCGCGCAGGTGATGCACCCGCCCGTCGAGGCCATCGACCACCAGCGACAGTTTTTCCCCGAGTTCGTCCGTCAGATGCCTGTCCACCAGCCGCCCGGTGACCGATTTGTCTGGAACTTCGTCATGGAAGCGGAAATGCGCCGGGTCGCGGTCCTGCTCCGTTCCCTTGCCGCGCGCCTTCAGGGCGCGGTGCATCTGCTTTGTGATGTCGTCCCGCTCGCCGAGATTGCGCAGACGCTCTTCCAGCCGCTCGTCGAGCGTCCATCGGCCCGGCGCTGTCGGACGGGCCAGCCCCATGCGTTCCAGCTTCGCGAGGCGCGACAGGCGCAGCCGCCGGTCCACCAGATCCGAGGTCGGCGTCTCGATGCCGGGGCGCATGTCGATTGTACCATCCTGCGCCTGCGCCAGCAGGGCACGGTCGATGCGCGTGAAGCGGTCACGGTCGATGCCGGCTTCCAGCTTCTGGCGCCGTTCGATCTCGGACACAGGACCGAGGTCCAGCGTCACGAATTCAGACGCGCGTTCGCGCAGGCCGTGGGTGATATACCCGCCATCGATGACGAGGTCTTTGCCCTGGTCGTCGCGGCCATTAACGACGACATGAACATGGGGATGAGCGGTGTTGAAATGGTTCACCGCCACCCAATCCAGCCGCGTGCCGAGATCGGCTTCCATCTGCGTCATCAGCTCGCGCGTGAAGTCCGTCAGATCCTCCAGCCGGTCGGCGTCCTCCGGTGAGACGATGAACCTGAACTGATGTCGGTCCTCCGCGCCACGTTCGAGGAAGGCTTTCGCATCGGCGCGGTCGGTCTCCGCGCCGTAGAGGACACCCCGCTCGCCGTCGCGGGAAGTCCCGTCGCGCTGGATGTAGCGCAGGTGGGCGGCGGCCCCGCCTCCCTTCCCGGCCTGCCGCACCACACGCGCCTTCACCGTCACACGCCGGGAACCAGGAACCTGATGCCGCCAGCCGGCGATCCCACGCGCCCGGACGAAGGACGCGCCCCGCCCGCGACCCACCCCACGGGTGGAACCGGAACGCGACGCACTCCCCGCACGCGAGGTCGCACCAGACTCAGAAGAGAAGCGGCGGCCCTGGCCGCCGCCCGCCCCGCTGCCGCCCCTCTTTCCGGGGTGCAGCGATTGCCGGCGAACCTGCGTCCGGATGCTGGCCAGAAAGTCCGTGCGACCGCGTGTCGCGCTACCCTTCGAGCGGATGCGTCCCGGCCGGGGACGGAACGCGGTGTCGTCATCCTGCGCCATGGCCGGACCTCGCCAAAACCGGGTTTTTCCAGGGACAGTGCCGTCAGAAACGGCGGGAAACCATCACTCCTGAAAAATGACGGCTCAGGAGAGCAAAATCCAGAGTGCCACACAAACTTTCTCTAACCCCATGTGCAGACAGAGAAAACCACAGGTCAGGACCGACAGGAGTGCCACGTCCTTTAATCTTGCCCTCACGTTTTTTCTTCTTTTCGGCCTATGAATTCGACTTTTCCGAATCTGATG
>NZ_JBDNXE010000040.1:33199-33829 GCF_047721585.1 Gluconacetobacter sp. | reverse complement strand
ATGCCGGGCGATCTGTCCGGGGGGCATGTCGTTCTGTCCTTCGGGCCGGGGAGCGGGAGGGGAGGCCGCGATGCGTTCCAGCGCGACGGCGCAGAGCTTGAAGCCGGGCTGGAGGGAGACGGGATCGACGGCATCGGAGGTGACGGCGTTGATGGCGATGTCGTCGCCGAAACGGTCGTTCCAGTGGAACGGGGCGAAGCAGGTGCCGGGGCGGATGGCCTGGGTGATGCGCGCGGGCAGCGTGATGCTGCCCCGGCGGGAGGCGATGCGGACGGCATCGCCCGGCTGGAGGCCGAGCGCGCGGGCGTCTTCGGCGGCGATCTCGACGAAGGGGCCGGGGTTGAGGCGGTTGAGGCTTTCGACGCGGCCGGTCTTGGTGAGGGTGTGCCACTGATGTTGCAGGCGGCCGCTGTTCAGCACGAAGGGGAACTCTTCGTCCGGCCATTCCTCGGGGCGCATCCATGGGCGGGCATGGAAGACGGCGCGGCCGTCCGGTGTGGCGAAGACGGGCGGGGCGCCCGGTGCGGGCAGGTAGCGGATGGGGTGGCGGGAGAGGGTATCGCCTTCGGGGGCCGGGCCCGCGGGCGGGCGGGGGCGCGCCCCGGGCCGGCCGGGCTCGCGCGGGGGGGG
>NZ_JBDNXE010000040.1:13706-33189 GCF_047721585.1 Gluconacetobacter sp. | reverse complement strand
GGGGGCGGGAGAGGGGATCGCCTGCGGGCGCCGGCCACGGGACGGGGCCGGCGCGCAGGCGGTCATGACTGATGCCGGCGATGTCGTAGCCGGTCGCCGGATTGGTGAAGCGGCTGGCCTCGGCGAAGATTTCGGCGGCGGAGGTGAAGGAGAAGCCGTCCGCGAAGCCCATGGCGCAGGCGACGCGGGCGATGATCTCCCAATCCGCCAGGGCCTCGCCGGGTGGGGCGACGGCCTTGCGGGCCAGCGTCAGGGTGCGGTCGGAATTGACCTGCACGCCGTCGGCCTCGGCCCAGAGCGCGCCGGGGAGCAGGATGTCGGCGTAGCGCGTGGTTTCGCTGTCGGTGAAGGCGTCCTGCACGATCACGCATTCGGCGGCTTGCAGGGCGCGGATGACGTGGTTGCGATTGGCGACGGTGGCGACGGGGTTGGTGCAGATGACCCAGCAGGCGCGGATTGCGCCGCGTTCCATCGCCGCGAACATCGCGATCGCGCCGTTGCCGCCGGCTTCGCGCACCGTGCCGGGCGGGAGGCCCCATTGCCGTTCGGCGAAGGCGCGGTCGGCGGCGACCAGCGCGCTGCGCTGGCCGGGCAGGCCTGGCCCCATATAGCCCATCTCGCGCCCGCCCATGGCGTTGGGCTGGCCGGTCAGCGAGAAAGGGCCGCAGCCGGGGCGGCAGATCGTGCCGGTGGCCAGGTGCAGGTTGCACAGGGCATTGGTGTTCCATGTGCCGGTCAGGCTCTGGTTGAGGCCCATGGTCCACAGGCTCATCCACGCGCCCGCCTCGGCGATCCAGCGTGCCGTGGTCAGGATATCGGCGACCGGCAGGCCGGTGATGTCCGCCACCGTTTCGGGCGGGTAGTCGGCCAGGAAGGCGGGCATGGCGTCCCAGCCGGTGGTCGCCTGGGCGATGAAGCGGCTGTCGATGGCGCCGTCGCGGACCAGCAGGTGCAGCAGGCCGTTGAGCAGGGCGAGGTCGGTGCCGGGACGGATGGGAAGATACAGATCGGCCTTGTCCGCCGTCGCGGTGCGGCGGGGATCGACGACGACCAGCTTCGCGCCCGCGCGTTTGCGGTCCATCAGCCGCAGGAACAGGATCGGGTGACAATCGGCCATGTTCGCGCCGATGACGAAGAACAGGTTGGTACTGTCGAAATCCTCGTAGCTGCCGGGCGGGGCGTCGGCGCCTAGCGACAGCTTGTAGCCGCTGCCGGCGGCGGCCATGCAGAGGCGGGAATTGGATTCGATATGCTGGCTGCGGACATAGCCCTTCGCCAGCTTGTTGATCAGATACTGCGCTTCCAGCGACATCTGGCCGGAGACGTAGAAGGCGATCGCGTCGGGGCCGTGCGTGTCGAGGATGGCGCGCAGGCGCCGGGCGGTGGCCTCGATCGCCTGATGCAGCGGGGCGGGCGTGGCCGCGCCGCCGCGTTCCGCCCTGAGTGCCGCGTGGGCGAGACGCTGGGGCGAGGACAGGGGTTTGTCGCACGAACTGCCCTTGGTACACAGCCGGCCGGCATTCGACGGGTGCGCGGGGTCGCCGCGCACCTTCGCGATCGTGCCGTCTTCCACTTCGAGGATGAGGCCGCAGCCGACCCCGCAATAGGGGCAGACGGAGCGGATGTCTTCCCTGGCCATGCTGCCTCAGGCGGGGACGAGGGCCGGCGCCGCCGGGAGTTTCGCCCGGATCTGCACCGTGCCGTCGTGCAGGCGGGCATCCCATGTTCGCAGGCGGATGGCGGCGTCTTCCAGGCATTGGCCGTCTTCCAGGCGGAAATGCTGCTTGTAGAGCGGGGAGGCCACGATCCGCTGGCCTTTCAGATCGCCCATCAGGCCGCGCCCGATGACGTTGGCGTTGGAGAACGGATCGTGGTTGTCGATGGCGTAGACATGGGCGGGCGCGCCGTCCGTTTCGGGCAGGTAGAACAGGGCGATCTGGCTGCCGTCGTGCCAGGCCACGACGCCGGAGCGGGGCACCAGGTCGGTCTGGCCGCACAGGTCGGTCCAGTCGGCGGGGCCGGCTTCGGGCGCGGTTTCCGGCAGGTTGTCGGCGGGGCGGACCTGATCGCGTTCCGGCAGGGTGCGGATGTTGGGGTCCGGGCGGGTATCGTTGACGAAGGTGCGGAACCGCTTGAGCTTGTCGCGGTCGTTCAGGGCGTCGCGCCATTCGCAATGATAGTGGTCCACCACCGATTGCATCTGGCGTTCCAGCTCGGCGCAGATGCCCAGTGAATCGTGGATGATGACATCGCGCAGATAGTCCAGCCCGCCTTCGAGATTTTCCCGCCAGACGGAGGTGCGCTGGAGCTTGTCCGCCGTGCGGATATAGAACATCAGGAAACGGTCGATGTAGCGGACCAGCGTTTCGGCATCGAGGTCGGTCGCGAACAGTTCGGCGTGCCGGGGGCGCATGCCGCCATTGCCGCAGACATAGAGGTTCCAGCCGTTTTCGGTGGCGATGATGCCGACATCCTTGCTCTGCGCCTCGGCGCATTCGCGCGTGCAGCCGGAGACCGCGAATTTGAGCTTGTGCGGCGAGCGCAGGCCCTTGTAGCGGTTTTCCAGATCCAGCGCCTTGCCTACGCTGTCCTGCACGCCGTAGCGGCACCATGTGCTGCCGACGCAGGATTTGACGGTGCGGGTCGATTTTCCGTAGGCGTGGCCGGTTTCGAAGCCGGCATCGAGCAGTTCGGTCCAGATGTCGGGCAAATGGTGAAGCTGGGCGCCGAACAGGTCGATGCGCTGGCCGCCGGTGATCTTGGTGTAGAGCCCGTATTTCTTCGCGACCTGGCCCAGAACGATCAGCCTGTCGGGCGTGATTTCGCCGCCGGCGATGCGGGGCACCACCGAGTAGGTGCCGTTTTTCTGCATGTTGGCCATGAACGTGTCGTTCGTGTCCTGCAACGGGATGTAGAGCGGGTCGGTGATCGGCTTGTTCCAGGCCGAGGCGAGGATCGAGCCGATGGCGGGCTTGCAGATGTCGCAGCCGAGGCCGCCATTGCCATGATGCGCCATCAGGTCTTCGAATGTCTGGAGTCCGTGCACGCGGACCAGGGAGTACAGCTCCTGCCGGGTATAGGAGAAATGCTCGCACAGGCTGCGATCGACGGTGATGCCGCGTGCTTCCAGGTCGGTCTCGAATACGCTCTTCAGCAGCGCCGTGCAGCCGCCGCAGCCGGTGCTGGCCTTGGTGTCGCATTTCAGGGTGGCCAGATCGGTGCAGCCCGCGTCGATGGCGGCGCGGATCGCGCCCTTGGTGACGTTGTGGCACGAGCAGATGGTGGCGGTGTCGGGCAGGGAGTCGGCGCCCAGCAGGTCCGCGCCGTCGCCGCGCGGCAGGATCAGCACCGCGGGGTCGGCGGGCGGTTTGATGGCGTTCTGCACATATTGCAGGATCGTATCATAATAGGAATTGTCGCCGACCAGCACCGCGCCGATCACGCGCGCGCCGTCGCCCGACAGGACCAGCCGGCGGTATGACCCGTCGGCCTCGCCGATGAAGCGATAGCTGCGGCTGTCGGCGGTCGCGCCGTGGGCGTCGCCGATGGAGCCGACATCGACGCCCAGCAGCTTGAGCTTGGTGGACATGTCCGCGCCGCCGAATGCGGCGTCTTCGCCGGCGAGAAGGGCGGCGACGGTGCGGGCCATGGCGTAGCCCGGCGCGACCAGGCCGAAGACCTGGCCGTTCCACGCGGCGCATTCGCCGATGGCGAAGATCGCGGGATCGGACGTGCGGCAGGAATCGTCGATGACGATGCCGCCGCGCGGGGCGATGGCGAGGTCGCAGGCGCGGGCCAGACGGTCCTGCGGCCGGATGCCGGCGGAGAAGACGACCAGATCGGTTTCCAGAACGCTGTCATCGGCGAAGACGAGGCGGTGGCGGCATGTTTCCCCGGCCACGATCTCGCGCGTCGCGTGGCTGGTCAGCACCGCGATGCCCAGGGCCTCGATCCGCTGTTTCAGGGCCTGGCCGCCGGCGTCGTCGAGTTGCACGGGCATGAGGCGCGGGGCGAATTCGACGACCGATGTGGACAGCCCCAGCCCGGCCAGCGCGTTGGCGGCTTCCAGCCCCAGCAGGCCGCCGCCGATGACGACGCCACGGGATGCGCCGCCGGCGGCGGCGCGGATCAGGTCCAGATCGTCCAGCGTGCGATAGACCAGCCCGGCGGTGCCGCTGTTGCCGGGTACGGGCGGCACGAAGGGTGTGGAGCCGGTTGCGATGATGAGCGTGTGGTAGGGCAGGGTGCCTTCGGTGCTCTCGATGGTCCGGGCGGCGCGGTCGATCGCCGTGACGCGGACGCCGCGATGCAGGGTGAGACCGTGGGCGGTATGGAAATCCTGCCTGTGCAGGGCCAGGGCGGCGGCGTCCTGCCCGGTCATGTAGGCGGTGAGATGCACGCGGTCGTAGGCGTCGTGCAGTTCCTCGCCGAAGACGTGGATGGCGTGGCGTTCGTGCAGGCCGTGCATGACCAGTTGTTCGGCGCAGTAATGGCCGACCATGCCGTTGCCGATGATGACGATGGTGCCGGTGCTGGTCATGATGGTGCGTCCTTCCGTCTTGCGCGCCGTCGCGTGCGCTGTGCCGTTGCGTGCGCCGTACTGTCGCGCGGGGGCCGTGTGGTCAGAATTTGAATTCCACGGTCTGCATGTAGAACACGCCGCTCTTCGCCCCCGCCTGGCGCATGCCGTGCGAGGCGGCGAAGCCCGCGATGTCGTGCGTCCAGGCCCAGTGCGGTGCGAAATTCCAGGCAAGCTGCGCCTGGGGCGTGACGCCGATGAAGCCGCCATGGAGCGTGTTGCGCCAGGAATAGATCTTTCCCGTTCCGTAGACGGCATCCTGCGTGCTCTCGCGCCAGAAGACCGGCACATGCAGCCGCAGGTGGACGGTGGAGAGCGGGGTGGCGGTGATGACCGGACCCACGCCGACGAGGTTCTGCGAGGTGACGGCCAGCGTGACATCGTTGTAGTAGGGGAGCGGGAAATACGGCGTGGCGAAGGTGCCGACGGCGCCGTCCTTGCTGTGGTAGGAGCCCCCCGAGAACAGGTCGGCCTGGATGCCGAAGGTGGGTTTGCCGGGCAGGGTGCCGCCGTTCCAGTTGGCCACGCCGTTGACGGCGTAAGCGCGCACCGCGCGCGTCGGCCCCGCATTGCCCGCCGGGCGGAATTCGCCGCCCTGGAATACGCCCGTCAGGCTGGCATCGAAGGGGCCGGCGGTGCCCCAGAGGCGGGTGCCGATATTGTCGCGGCGGGTCGAGCCGGGCTGCGCCTTGCCGCTCTGCGCCGCCGGCAGGGCGGCGGCGGGGCCGTTGAAGAGATAGCCGAGGAAAAAGACGTCGGCGAAGATGTGGGTCTTCTGCCCCAGGAACGAGAAGGAGGGCAGGGCGGTCGATGTGTAGGCGCCGTACATCCGGGCGTTGTAGCTGGTGCCGTCGGCGAAGACATTGCGCGGCAGCTTGTTGGTCTGCATGAAATCGAACAGGTCGACGCGGACGGATTTCCAGACGGCGTAGCCCCGGAAACCATCCCATGTCTGCTGCACGTTGGGCAGGTCGCGGGCCGACTGCATGGAAATCGGCGCATCGAGAAAGACCTGTCGGCCGCCGATGGCGCCCATCTTCGCGCCGAGCAGGTTGCCCTTGACCTCCAGAATGCCCTGCTGGAGGTCGAGCCGTTCGCGCTGGGTGCCGGCCTGATAGCCGTAATAATTGCTGCCGCCGCCGACGCCCCAGAGAAATTCGGCGTAGGCGCGGACATGCTCGCCGAGATGCAGGTCGGCGCCATACATGGTGCGCAGCAGGATGCGGCTGGCGTTCGTCTTGCCGGCCGTGCCCATCATCGGCTGGTTTTCGAAGATGTAGCGCAGGCGTTCCTCGCCGCTGATCGACAGCCAGATATCGCCCTTGTCGGTCAGGCGGATATATTTGAGGCGATTGAACCAGTCCTGCCTCCGGCGTGCCGGAGAGGCGGTGGCGAGGTCGCTCCAGTCCTCCGCCCAGCGGGCCTGGCCGAAGCCGTTGACGGCGCCGAACCCGGCGGCGGCGCTTTTGGCGGCATTGAATACGCCCCAGTCGCGGGTGTGGGGCGGTTGTTTGCGGGAGGGTGCGGTCTTTCCGGCGGCCGTCTGCTGGCTGTGCGCGGTCGGTGCCGCGTGGTCGGCCGGCGTGGCGGCGTGGGCCGGGCGCGCGCCGGTCTGTTCATGGGGCACGTTCGGGGTCCGTGTCTCGAAGGAGGATCAGAGGGCGGCGGGAAGTTCCGTGCTGTCGGGCAGCGGCCGGACCGATATGGTCTTCCAGCGTCGGCGGCAGACCGACACGCAGCCGAGGGCGAGCAGGGCGATGCCGGCGAAGGCGAGGAAGCCGGGGCCGTACGACCCTGTTGCCTGCCGCGCCGCGCCGAGCGACGAGGCGAGGTAGAACCCGCCCACGCCGCCGCTCATGCCCACCAGGCCGGTCAGGATACCGACCTGCCGGGGGAAGAGGGTCGGCACGAGCTGGAAGACGGCGCCGTTGCCCAGCCCCAGCACCAGCATCCCGGCGAAGAAGGCCGGAAAGGCCAGCCAGATGGTGGGCAGGCCGCTGCCGATCAGGCCGAAGATGACGGCGGCGGCGGCGTAGAGGATGCACAGCGCGCGGTCGCCGCCGACGCGATCGGCCAGCGCGCCGCCCAGCGGGCGGACGAAGGAGCCGACGAACACGACCAGAGCCGTGCAACTGCCCGCCACCGTCGGCGCCAGCCCGTACTGGTCGTTGAAATAGATCGTCAGGAAGGAGGCCAGGCCGACGAAGCCGCCGAACGTGACGCCGTAGAAGAACATCAATGCCCAGCAATCGGCTTTCCTGAGCACCGGCAGCCAGGCGACGAGGCCGGCGGAGGGGCGGCGGGGCGGTTCCTTGGCGAGGAACAGGAAGGCGCAGAGCACGGCGGCCAGCGGGAGGGTGGCGAGGCCCAGCACGTTCACCCAGCCATAAAGGACGGCCAGCCCCGGTGCGAAGAGGGCGGCGAGCGCGGTGCCGGAATTGCCCGCGCCCGCGATGCCCAGCGCCGTGCCCTGGTAATGCGGCGGGTACCATCCCGACGCGAGGGGCAGCGCGACCGCGAAGGAGGCGCCGGCCACGCCCAGGACCAGGGCGACGGGAAACAGGCCCGCATAGCTGTGGGGGGCGATCATCCAGCTTGCGGCGAGGCCGGCGATGACGAGAAGCTGCATGGCGATGGCGACCCGGCGGGGGCCGAAACGATCGACCAGCGCGCCGGCGACGACGCGGAATGCCGCGCCGGCCAGCACCGGTATGGCGACCAGAAAACCTTTTTGCCCGGCATTGAGATGCAGGTCATGGGCGATGGCGATGCCCAGCGGCCCGAGCAGAACCCAGACCATGAAGGACACATCGAAATAGAGAAACGCCGCAAGCAGCGTGCGCGGATGACCGGCTTTGAAAAATCCCTTGTCCACGGTGCAGCATCCAGCGTCCGCCTTGCAATCAGGAGGACGCGCCCTCTGCGGGCATGAAAGCCGTCTTTGACTTTCCGGTGTCTCGTCGTGTGGTTTCTGACCGCGCCTGGTCGATCCGTCGCCGTTGACGGAAAACCTGTATGGAGCGGACCTGTAATTATTATCGGACAAGAATGATATGGAGTCAAAATAATATTCCGCCGGGCGGGTTCCTACAGGCTGAGCAGGAACGCGGTGCGCCATGGCGTGTCGGGCCGGGGTGGCTCCAGGGTGAGCGAGCCGCCATGGGCCAGGGCGATCTGGCGGGCGAGGCTGAGGCCGATGCCGCTGCCGTTGGGCTTCAGCGAGAAGAACGGGCGGAAGACCGCGTCGCGGTGGGCGTCCGCGATGCCGGCGCCATTGTCGCGGATGGCGATGACCATGCCGGTCGATGTGGCGTGGCCCTGGAGCCATACGGTGGGGCCGGCGGGATCGGCGGTGGCGAGGGCGGCTTCCGCCGCGTTGGTGAGAAGGTTCAGCACGGCCTGTTCCATCTGCGCCGCGTCGAGGCGCACGATGACGCGGCGGGGCGGCATGGTGGTGTCCAGACGGACGCGATGGCCCCAGCGGGCGCCGAACAGCGCGCCCAGTCCGCGCAGCAGGTCGTGCAGGTCGGTCGGGCGCGGGTCGGGGGGCGGCAGGCGCGCCAGGTCGCGATAGCCCTGCACGAAGCGGTCGAGCCCGCGGGTGCGGCGCAGGATGGTGCCCAGGGCCTCGCGGATCGTCTCCGCCGCCGCCGGGTCGAGCGGGAGGGCGGCCAGTTCGTGCGCCGTTTCGGCCAGCGAGATGATCGGGGTGAGCGAATTCATGATCTCGTGGCCGAGGATCTGGAGCAGGTCGCGCAGGGTGCGGGCGTCGGCGGCGTTCAGTTCCGCCTCGATATCGGTCAGGGCCAGGAAATGCGTGACGCCGCCTGACCCGCTGCCCTGCGCCACGGCCAGGGCGAAGGTGCGCGGCGGGGCATCCTGCATTGTGGGAATGCGCACGACGCGGCGTTCGGGCGACGGCGTGCCCAGCAGGGCGGCCGTGTCGGCGGGCAGGCGGTCCTCGGTGCCGAACAGGCGGCGGGCGGCGCGATTGGCGGCGTGGAAGGCGCCGTCGCCCGTGCGGTAGAGCAGGGGGATGGGAGCGTGGTCCAGCAGGGCGCGGTTGCGCAGGCGCTCGCGGTCCGAGGGGCGGACGATGGCGCTTTCCACCCGCACGGGGCGCCGGGCCAGGGCGGCCAGCAGGCCGACATGGATCAGCGTTGCCGCCAGCGCGGCCAGGGTAAGCAGGGCGGCGGTGGCATAGAGGCCGGCCGCCAGCGCGCGCGGCGCCAGCAGGCAGGCGCCCGCGACCAGGACGATGCAGACCGCGAAGCTGCGGATGGCGCGCATTACAGGCCGTAGCGCGCCATGCGGCGGTACAGGGCGGGACGGGTGAGCCCGAGGTCGCGCGCCGCGTGCGAGACGTTGAACCCGTGGCGGCGCAGCGCGGCCTCGATCAGCGCCTGTTCGGACTGGGCCAGCGTGGGGGCGTCCTGCGTGTGTGTGCTGTCGCCGGGCAGGG
Source organism: Gluconacetobacter sp. (assembly GCF_047721585.1). NCBI lineage: Bacteria > Pseudomonadati > Pseudomonadota > Alphaproteobacteria > Acetobacterales > Acetobacteraceae > Gluconacetobacter > Gluconacetobacter sp. The sequence continues at coordinate 24,148 of NZ_JBDNXE010000040.1, read as the reverse complement.
GAGCGGCTGCGTCGCCCAGGACCACCATCCGCTCCATCGCCGCGCGCAGTTCGCGGATATTCTGCGGCCAGGGGCGCAGATGGAGGGCGTCGAGGGACGCCGTGTCCAGCGCGGGTTCGGGCAGGCCGTGGCGGATGGCGAAATAATGCAGGAAATGCGCGGCAAGTGCGGGAATGTCGTCCTGGCGGCCGGCCAGCGGCGGCAGCGAGACGCGCACCGCGTCGAGGGGCAGCCACAGCCTTGGCGGCAGGCGGGCGGCAAGCTCCTCCGCCCCCAGGGAGGAGAGGGCGAGGATGCGTGGCGGGGCGGCGTCGTCCAGCCTGTCGGCCAGGGTGCGCTGGAGCGGGGGCGGCAGGGATTCGATCCCGCGCATGATCCAGGTGCCGCGTCCGGGGGGGAGGGTGGACAGGCCCTCGGCGTCGAGCATGACCGGTGGCGCGGTGTCGCCCGAGCGGGCATGGATGCGGCGGGCCAGCAGGGTCTTGCCGCTGCCGGGCGGGCCGGAGAGCAGCATGTGCGCGCGGGTGGGCGCGATGCGGTCCGCAAGGGCGACGGCCGTGCGTATCGGGCCGGAGACCGCGATCAGGACCGGCTCGCCGGTTTCGGAATCCGCTTCCATCGTTCCGGCCTCGCGCCGCAGGCGGTCCAGCGTGTCGTGCAGCAGGGTGACCAGCCGTTCGTTATGCCATGGCTTCATGACGAAATCGGTGGCGCCCTCGCGCATGGCGGCGACGGCGATGGCCACCCCGCTATGGCCCGTGACGACGATGACCGGCAGGGCGGGACGCAGCGCGTGCAGGTCGCGCAGCAGCGCCAGCCCTTCCGCCCCGGTGGTGGCGCCCGGTGCGTAATTCAGGTCCAGCAGCACCAGGTCGATCGGGTCGGCGGCGACGCGGGTCAGGGCCTCCGCCGCGTCGTGGGCCGGGAGCACGCGAAAGCCGCGCCGTGTGAGCAGCAGGCGGGCGGCGGACTGGATGTCGGTATCGTCGTCGACGAAGAGGACCGTTGGCGGGTTGGCCGGGTCCGTCATGGTGTGGGTGCTCCCGATTCGTTTCGTGTCGTTTCGCGGTCGTGCGGATATCCGTCTTGACAGGCCTGCCCGGCTGTCCGGTTTCGGACAGTTTGTCCGCTGGCGGACAGGGAGAGGGAGTGATCCGAAAAACATCGTTGTTTTACAATGGGATAAAAATCCGTTCGGGTACCATACACTGTTTGCGAACGAGGGAAACAGAGCATGGACCGACCGATTTCATCCCCCGACGCCGTGCCGTCGCCGACCCGTCCGCTGCCCGGTGGCGGGATGGATCGGGCGGTGCGTCGTCCGCGCCACCATGTGCTGATGCGTCGCGCGGTGCGCTGGGGGGCGGCGGTGGCCGTGGTGGCGGCCGGGGTGATGGTGTGGCGGATGGTGCCGGCCTCGGGCACGCTGTCGGTGCGCAATGACCAGTTGACGATCGAGACCGTCCGCTCGGCGCCGTTTCTCGATTATCTTCCCGTGCGCGCCAGTGTGGCGCCGCTGCATGTGACCTATGTGGGCGCGGTGCAGGGTGGCGAGGTGTCGGAGGTCGTGGCGCATGACGGCGTGCTGGTGGCCAGGGGCGATATTCTCGCGCGGCTGACCAACCCGCAGCTTCAGCTCGATGTCACGTCCCGCGAGGCGCAGATCGCCAGCCAGTTGGGCGCGGTCAGCGCGCAGCGGCTGGCGTTGCAGCAGACGCGGACCAGCGAGGAAAGCCAGCTTGGCGAGGCGCGCTACAATCTGCTGAAAGCGCGCCGGGAACTGGAGATTCACGAACAGCTTCATGGGCAGGGGTTCGAATCCGACGCCAACCTGCAAAGCTATCGCGACGAGGCCGACTATGACGCGAACCGGGTGGCCCGGCTGGATGCGGCGCGGACGCAGGACATGGCGGTCGCGGCCCGGCAGAGCGACGAGATCGACCGCGAGGCGCAGCGCCTGCGCAGCAATCTGGCAGTGGTGGAGGACAGTATGGGCGCGCTGGTGCTGCGTGCGCCGGTGGCGGGGCGGCTGACGAATTTCGACCTTCAGCCGGGGCAGTCGCTGAAGGCGGGTGACCGGATCGGGCAGATCGACAGCGAGGGGCAATATCGCCTCGATGCCGATATCGACGAATTCTATCTGGGCCGGGTCTCGGTCGGGCAGCGGGCGGATGCCGAGATCGGCGACGCCAAGGCGGCGATGACGGTGACGCGCGTGCATCCGCAGGTGACCAACGGGCAGTTCCGCGCCGAACTGACCTTCGACGGGGCGATGCCGGCCGGGTTGCGCCGGGGCGAGAGCGTGGATGTGCGGATTACGCTGGGTGAGACGCATCCGGCGCTGGTGCTGCCCAACGGCGCCTGGCTGGAAGCCGGGGGCGGGTCGGCGGCCTTTGTCGTGACGCCGGACGGGCATGGCGCCGACCGGGTGGCGATTACCTCCGGGCGGCGTAACCCCGAGCAGGTGGAAATGACGGGCGGGCTGCGCGCGGGGGATCGCGTGATCGTCTCGTCTTATAATTCCTACAAGAATTTCAATCATCTTTCGATTCACTGACCAACGGCCACGCAACGAACGGAATGCAACGGACATGCTGATCTCCCTTTCCCACATCCAGCGCCTCTATCGCTCCGACGAGGTGGAGACGACGGCGCTGCTCGATATCGAGCTTGGTATCGAGGCGGGCGAATTCGTCGCCATCATGGGCCCTTCGGGCTGCGGCAAGTCCACGCTGCTGAACATTCTCGGCACCATCGACCGGCCGACCGGGGGCTCCTATTCCTTCGGCGGGCAGGAACTGACCGAACTGGGCGAGGCGGCGCTGGCGGCGTTCCGGCGCGAAAACCTGGGTTATGTCTTCCAGAGTTTCAATCTGATCGACGAACTGACGATCGAGGAGAATATCGAGCTTGCGCTGATCTATCGCCGGATGCCCAAGGCCGAGCGGCGGCGGCGGGTGGCGCATGCCATGGACCATGTGGGGATCGCCCATCGGGCACGGCATTATCCCTCGCAGCTTTCGGGCGGGCAGCAGCAGCGCGCGGCGATTGCCCGTGCCATCGTCGGCGAGCCGCGCCTGATCCTGGCGGATGAGCCGACCGGTAACCTCGATACCGAAAACGGCGCGCAGGTGATGGATATTCTCCAGCGCCTGAACGACGAGGGGGCGACCATCGTGATGGTCACCCATTCGCCCAGCCATGCCGACCTGGCGAAACGCCGCGTGGACATGCTGGACGGGCAGGTCGTGATTTCGGTCCGCAATGCGATCTGAGCGGTCTCCGTCGGGATCAGGGGAGTGTCGGCGATGCTGATGACCATCGTGCGCGGTGTCCTGCGGCAGGCGCGGCGGCACCCGGTTTATGTCGGGCTCGATCTTCTGGGGCTGGCGCTGGGGATCGGCGTTTTCCTGAGCCTGGCGTTGCTGGTGCGGTATGAATACAGCTTCAATGCCGGCCTGCCGGGTGCCGAGCGGCTGGTGCGGCTGGACGAACGATGGACCGAGGCTGGCGTCGCACCGATGGAGGAAGCGGACGCGACCTTTCATGCCCTGCCGTTCCTGCGCCGGGATTTTCCGGAAATCGAGGATGCGGTGCCTTTGCTGGAGACGACGTTCCGGACCGGGCAGGGCGGGCAATTTACGGCATTCAACGGATACGAAACGGATTCGTCATTCTTTCGGGTTTTCGGAATCGGCCTGTCGCGCGGGGTCGCGGACGATGCGCTGTCGCAGCCGGATGGGCTGGTGCTGTCCGAAAAGGCCGCGATGAAGGCGTTCGGCACGCTCGACGTGCTGGGGCGGCGCATGGAGCTCAACCGGTCGGGGACGCGATCGGTCCATGTCGTGACCGGAATCATGATGTCCGTAACCGGACCTAACCTGCTGGCGAATGCCGAGATGGTCGTGCCCATTCCGCCCGAGGAAGCCCGGACGCGGTCATGCTTCCTGTATTGGGGTTCGTCCTGCGGCGAGGTTTTCCTGCGCCTGAAAAGGCCGGAGGATATCGGCGCCATCCGCGCGCGGATGCGCGATTTCGTCATACGCAATGCTTCGGGGGCGGCGGGTGACCATGTCGCCATCGGCCCGCACCCTGAAAAAATCTATGAAATCGTGGTCGTGCCGCTGCGCGAGGCGCATTTTCACGATGCCGGCGTGGACGACACCGAGGATGGCGTGGATCGGAACGTCGTCAATGCGATCGGGCTGATCGGGTTTCTGGCCCTGGTGCTGGGTTGCGCCAACACCGTGAACCTGGCGACCGCGCGCGCCGGGCTGCGTGCGCGGGAGGTTGCCGTACGGAAGACGCTTGGCGCGACCCGGCGCCTGCTGTTCGCGCAGTTCATGGGCGAGGCGTTGTTCGTGACCGCCCTTGCCGGGATCGTGGGGCTGGTGTTGTGCGAGATCCTGACCCCCGAGATCGCGAGCCTGACGGGCGAGGCCGTGACCGTTTCATATGGGTTCGTGCTGGCGACCCTGCCGGTGGTCGTCGTGCTGACGGGCCTGGCCAGCGGGTTTCATCCGGCCACTGTCCTGTCCGGCTATCGCCCGGCGGCGGTGCTGGCGGCGGCACGCATGCCCTCGGGCGGGCGGGGGGCCGCGCGGTTACGCAATATCCTGGTCGCCGGGCAGTTCGCCATTGCGGTCGCCATCGTGATCTGCACGCTGGTGATCGACCGGCAGACCGCGTTCATGCGCGACGCGGACCGGGGTTATGTCAAATCCGGCCTGCTGATCGGCCAGCCGCTGCGCGGCAACGACGCAGCCCTGGAACGCAGGATGCTGGACGCATTGCGCTCGGTGCCCGGTGTCGCGGCGATCGGGTTCGGGGAACTGGAGCCGAGGCCGCATTCCATGTCCCGCTCGGCCTATAAATATGCCGGGCCGAACGGGCCGGTCGACATCCAGATATTGTTCGACCGGGTCGGGCCGGGTTATTTCGAGGTCTATCGTCCGCGCCTGCTGGCGGGGCGCTGGTTCGACCCCGCGCGTGGGCAGGACGAGGGGCCAGATGCCGATAATCTGCGCGATGGAACGGGCAGTTTCAATGTCGTGGTCAATGCCAAGACGATTGCGACGCTGGGTTTCGCCACGCCCGGGATGGCGATCGGCCAGGTTCTCACGAACGATGGGCTGAAGGCGCGGATCATCGGCGTGGTGGACGACATGCGCTTCGTCTCGCCGCGCGACCCGGTTTCGCCCGAGATCATCTTCTTCGACACGCTGGCCAGGGTGCCGTTCGTGGACCCCATTCCGGCCGTTCGCTTCCAGGGTGTCACGCGCGCCGTGATGGCGCAGCGGCTGGACCGGGCGTGGGCTTCGGTCAGGCCGGAACTGGCCAGCTCTTTCCAGCCCGCCGACGAGCGGATGGAGATGTATTTCACGGGTGACGAACGGCGGGGGCATCTCTTTACCCTCGGCGCGGTGGTGGCGCTGCTGATCGCCTGTATGGGGCTGTATAGTCTGGCGGCCTTTTCGGCGATCCGGCGGGTGCATGAGATCGGCATCCGCAAGGCTCTGGGGGCTTCGGGCGGGCAGATCGCCGCTCTGCTGCTGCGCGACTTCCTGCGGCCGGTGGCGCTGGCCTGCGTGCTGGCGTGCCCGGTGGCGTGGGTTCTGATGCGGTCGTGGCTGTCGGGCTTCGACCAGCGCGTGCCGCTCAGCCCGCTGCATTTCCTGATTGCCATCGCGGGGGCGTTTCTGATCGCCACGCTGACGGTGCTGGGACAGACGCTCCGCGTCGCGCGCGCCGAGCCCGCGCGGGCGCTGCGGGCGCAGTAACCGACATGACGACATCCGCTCTTATTCCAGTCGTGCTTTCCGCCGTGGCGGGGAGCGTGGCCTTTTGCCCTGATGCGGGCTGAGGAGGCATCGCGTGCTTGCTACCATCCTGAGAAGCGTCGCGCGTCAGGCGCGGCGGCATCCGCTGTATGTCGGGCTCAATATGTTCGGGCTTGCGCTGGGGATCGGCGTGTTTCTGACGCTGAGCCTGTTGGTGCATTACGAATATGATTTCAATGCCGGGTTGCGCGATGTGGACCGGCTGGCGCGCGTCGATACCCATTGGTCTTTGCCCGGTGTCGCGTCGGGGGAGTACGCGTCCGTCACGTTTCATGCCCTGCCTTTTCTGGAACAGGATTTTCCGGAAATCGAGGCGGCGGCGCGATTGCGGGAGTCCGCGCTGAATACGGTGCGGGACGGACGTTTCACGTCGTTTGTATCGCGCGTGACCGATCCTTCGTTCTTTCGCGTCTTCGGGTTGACGCTGCTGCATGGGCGTTCGGACGACGCCCTGGCGCGGCCGGAGGGGCTGGTGCTTTCGGACCGCGCCGCGATCCGGCTGTTCGGCACGACGGATGTGATGGGACGCACGGTGCCGGTCGTGAGCAGCAATGGGGTGACGGTGAACCATACCGTGACCGGCGTGCTGGCGCCCCGGACGGCGCCGGATTTTCTCTCGGATATCGAGATGCTGGTGCCGTTCGCCGCGACGGATATGAATGCGTCCTGCTTCGTGTCCTGGGGGAGCGATTGCGGCTCGATCTATCTGAAGCTGCGTCGGCCGGGCGACATCGCTGCCGTGAACGGGCGGATGCGTGATTTCGTCGTGCGCCATGCCGCGGGGGCGGAGAGCGATGCCAATGCGCTGGGTGGGCATCCGGAGACGGTGTACGCGCTGTCGCTGGCACCGTTGCAGGGCGCGCGTTTCAGCGATTTCCACGTTCTGTATGCCGATGACGGGGTGGATCGGACGGTTATCGACAGTATCGGGCTGATGGGGCTGCTGGCGCTGGCGCTGGCCTGTGCCAATGCGGTCAACCTGGCCACCGCGCGGGCGGGGCTGCGTGCCCGAGAGGTGGCGATCCGCAAGACGCTGGGGGCGTCGCGGCGGGTGCTGTTCGTCCAGTTCATGGGCGAGGCGATGTGTGTGGCCGTCATTGCCGGTGGGCTGGGCCTTGTCCTGTGCGAAATCCTGGTGCCCGAGGTGGCGAGCCTGACGGGAGAAGCGCTTGCCCTCCGCTATGGGCTGGTCGGGATGCTGCTGCCGCCGATCGTCGTTCTCTGCGGTTTCGCCAGCGGGCTTTATCCGTCCATGGTGCTGTCCGGCTATCGGCCGGCCGCCGTGCTGGCCGCCGCGCGGATGCCGTCGGGCGGGCGGGGGGCGGCGCGGCTGCGCGATGCGCTGGTGGCCGGGCAGTTCGGCATTGCGGTCACGATCGTGATCTGCATGCTGGTGATCAATCACCAGACGGATTTCATGCGGACGGCCGATCCGGGCTATGTGCGGTCCGGGTTGCTGATCGGCTCCGCGATGCCGGGCAAGGACCTGGCTGTCCAGCGCAGGATGCTGGATGCGTTGCGTGCGGTGCCCGGCGTGGCGGCGGCGAGTTTCGGCGAACTGGCGCCGAGCCCCGACAACAAGACCCGGTCGATCTTCACTTATGACGGGCCGGCCGGGCCGGTGCGCGTGCATCTGCTCCAGGATTTCGTGACGACACGCTATTTCGAGGTGTATCGGCCGCGCCTGCTGGCCGGGCGCTGGTTCGATGCGTCCCGGGGCATGGACGACTTGCCGGCGCGTGAGGACATGGCGACCCATACGGCCAGTGCCGTCCTGAACCGGATGGCGGTTGGGCGCTTCGGGTTCGCGTCGCCCGCCGAGGCGATCGGCAAGATAATCGGGACCGGCGGGACGACGGCCCGGATCGTCGGCGTGATCGACGATGTGCGCTTCGAATCGCCGCGCCAGGCGATCTATCCCGAGATCATGTTCTTCAACGCGCTTGCGCGGCGTCCGCTGACCGAGCCCATTCCTGCCGTCCGGTTCCACGGTGTGGCGGCGGCCGACATGGTGCGGCGGCTGAACCGGGCGTGGACGGCGGTTCTGCCGGATGTGCCGGGCGAGTTTTCGGCCGTCGATGCGCGGATGGCGACCTATTACAGCGGCGACGAGCGGCGGGGGCGCATCTTTACGCTGGGTGCGGTGGCGGCGCTGCTGATCGCCTGCATGGGGTTGTATGGGCTGGCGGCGTTCGCGGCCGCGCGGCGGGTGCATGAGATCGGCATCCGCAAGGCGCTGGGGGCGTCCGGGCGACAGATCGTGACGCTGCTGCTGGGCGATTTCCTGCGGCCCGTGGCGGTGGCGTGCCTGCTGGCCTGCCCCGTGGCGTGGGTGCTGATGCGGCAATGGCTGGCGGGATTCGACGAACGGATCGCGCTGACGCCGGCCCATTTCGTGATCGCGGTGGCCGGGGCGTTCGCCATCGCCATTTTCACCGTCCTTGGACAGACCTTTCATCTGGCGCGTGCCGAACCGGCGCGGGCCTTGCGGGCGGAGTGATCGCCATGCGTGTCTATCTGGAGCCTGATCGGAAATCTGATCTGGGGGACGCCACCCCGCGGGCCGTGCGCGTGCATCGGCGCGGATTTTCGGCCGGGCTTGTCGCGGCGTTCGGTCTTTCGCTGGCCGCCATGTCGCCCGCCGCCGCGCAGACGCTCCAGGAATCGCTCGGGTTGGCCTATCGCGGCAATCCGACATTGCTGGGCGAGCAGGCGAACCAGCGGGCCGTGACCGAGAATTCGGCGCAGGCGCGCAGCGGATGGCGGCCGACCGTGTCGGTCAACATGGATGCGAACTATCAGCAGGGGCCTTATACCAGCGCCTTCGCGCTGGGCACCTTCACGTCGAATTACGCCGAAGGTTATGTGTCGGCCAAGCAGACGCTGTATTCCTTCGGCCATGTCGCCAACCAGGTGCGGGCGGCGGATGCGCGGTCTCGGGCCGAGGGTGAAAATCTGCGCCTGACGGAATCGCAGGTCTTCACCGCCGCGATCAGTGCCTACATGGATGTGTTGCGCGATCGGTACGTGCTGGACGTGCGTGTGGCCGACCTGGAGATGCTGGTGCGGCAGGTGCGGTTGATCACCTCGCGCTATAATCTGGGGGGCGCGCCGGGCGAGCAGGTGACGCGCACCGATGTGGAGCAGGCCGAGACGCGCCGACGGTCCGCCGAAGTGGCGCTGACGCAGGCACGGGCGACGCTGGCGGCGTCGGAGGCGAATTTCCGCGCCGTTATCGGCGTCATGCCGGCGCAATTGACCATGCCGGAGGGGTTGCCGGGCCTGCCGCCTTCGATCGAGCAGGCTGTCAGGGAGGCTATCGCCGCCAATCCGCAACTGGCGCAGACGCGCGAGATGAAGTCGGCGACCGAGGCGGATATCGATACCGCGCGGTCGCAATGGGGGCCGCAGATCCAGGTGCAGGGGCTGTTGGGGACCGTGGGGCCGGCGGCGCCGTTCCGGGGGCATGAATATTCGGAGCAGGTCAGCGGTACGGTGTCGCTGGTGCAGCCGCTTTATAATGGCGACCTTTATAATGCGCAGATCCGGCAGGCGCGCGACAAGGACGAGCAGGCGCGGCAGAATCTGGAGCAGGCCCGGCGGGTGGCGTTGCAGGATGTGGTGACCAGTTGGCGGGCGGTGGAGAACGGCTTGCAGGCGATCCAGGCCGGCATCGCCGAGGTGCGGTCGGGCGAAACGACGCTGAAGGGCTATCAGGTCGAATATGGCTATGGGCTGCGCAGCACGACCGACGTGCTGTATGCCGACCAGAATCTGCGGGCCGCGCAGGTGGATCTGGCGACCAGTCGCCATGACACGATCGTGGCCGAAGCGAAGCTGCTGGCCGCGATCGGGCGGTTGCAGGCCCGCGACCTGTTGCCCGGTGTCCAGCATTACAACAGCGGAGCCGCATTGCAGCGTGCGCGGACGCGCGGGTGGGAGCCGCTTCAGACACCGATTGCCGCGCTCGACCGGGTGGGCTGGTCCTCCGGGCCGACAGGGGAGAGCAAGTGATGTTTGCGTCGGGTTTCAGAATTCTGCCCCGGCATGGGGGCTATGGGGCGATCAACCTGCTGGGACTGGGGCTGGGTGTTGCCGTCTTTCTGACGATGATGCTGATCGTGCGGTACGAATACGGGTATGACAGCTATCTGCCCGGTGCGTCGCGTATCTATCAGGTCGATGATGTTTTTCGCCCGGCCGGGCGGGCGCCTTATGAATCGAGTTATATCAGTTTCGTGCCCGTTCCTTTCATGGAGCAGGATTTTCCGGAAATCAGCCAGGCGGTTCGCGTTTTCGAAAGTCACGTGCCCGTGCGGGCCGGGGACGTGCTGGGACGCGATGCGGTGACATTGACCGACCGGAATTTTTTCTCGGTCTTCGATCTGCCTCTTCTGGAAGGGAACAAGGCGACCGCGCTCGATGGGCCCGGCAAGGTGGTGCTGTCGGCCACGATGGCGCGGAAATATTTCGGCACCGTCCATGCGATCGGTCGCCGGATGCGGATCGACAATAGTCATGACGAGAGTGTGGTGGGGGGGCAACCAGGCGCTCAAACCGCCCCAACGCCCCCCCCGGTCACGCGCCAGACGCAGGTATACG
>NZ_JBDNXE010000040.1:0-13696 GCF_047721585.1 Gluconacetobacter sp. | reverse complement strand
CCCCCGCCGAGCTCGGGGGTCGCCGGTCCGACACATAAAAGACGCTGGGGGGGGGGGGGGGGGCCCCCGGCGGCCCCCCCACGCCGCCCAATGCCACCAGCGATTTCAGGATCATCGCCGTTTTTCCCAGTTCCTGGATGGATAAATGGCCATTTCGCAATTGGGGAAGCCAGTGGGGGCATATATGGGTCAGAATTGACGATCCTGCGGCGGTGCCGCGGATTGCCGCCGGATTGCGCCGATACCCGTATCGGCATCCCGGAAACTGGAAGGAAAGCCTGATCCGTTTCACCTATGGCGATGGCGGGTTGACGTTGGTACCGCTGCGCGCGGTGCATTTTCATAATGCGTCGATCGGGGAGGGTGGGGCCAGCCGCAGGTTGATCGATATCCTCGGACTGGTCGGGCTGGCGGCGCTGGCGACCGCGATCGTGAATTACGTCAATCTGGCCACCGCGCGGTCGGGGCTGCGGGCGCGTGAGGTGGCGATGCGCAAGGTGCTGGGGGCGACCCGCCCGGCGCTGATCGCGCGCTTCATGGGTGACGCGATCATGCTGGTCGGGGTGTCGGTGCTGGTCGGGCTGGCGCTGACGGAACTCTCGCTGCGCTGGGTCAACATGCTGGGCGGGTGGACTGTCGGTTTCGACTGGCGCTTCGTGTTGCCGGTATCGGTATTGATCGTGCTGGTCGTGGGGATCGTTGCCGGGATCTATCCCGCTCTGGTGCTGTCGTCGTTCCGTCCGGCGGCGGTGCTGGCGGCCAGCCGGATGCCGGCGGGCGGACGGATCGAGAGCATGTTGCGCAGCGTGCTGGTGGTGCTGCAATTCGGATTTGCCATCGTGCTGGCGGTCTGCACGATCGTGATGACCGACCAGGCGGCGTTCGTTCGCGTGCTCGATCGCGGAATCAGCAAGGAAGGTGTGATCGTCGTCGATGCGCTGGCGGATGCCAGCCTGACGGCGCGGCAGGAGGAGATCGTGCGCCGGCTGGGCGAGGTGCCGGGGGTGCGGATCGCCACGCGATCGGACATGTATCCTCACCACACCGATGACAGTGACGATTATCGTCGTCCGGGCGGCGGCAGTCTGCTCCCTGTCTGGTGGGGTTGCGCCACGCCGGGATATTTCGAGGCGATCGGGGCGAGGCTGGTCGCGGGGCGCCTGTTCGACGTCCATCAGGGCAGTGATTATCACGCTGGGCGGGAGCAGGAAGGGGCGGGGAGCAGCATCGTCATTTCGCGCCTGACGGCGGAACGGTTCGGCTTTGCGTCGCCGGAGGCGGCGGTGGGGCAGGAATTGCGAGAGGATTGGGGTGGGCGAACCTATCGCATCATCGGGGTGATCGACGACATCCGGTTTGGTGGCGCGCATGAGCCGATGCGTCCGCTGCTGTATTACGGCCGTTCGGGGTCGTTTGGCGAGGCTGCTGCGATCATCCGTTACGAGGGGGCGTCACAGGCCGAGGAAATGGCGCGTCTGCGGTCGGCGTGGGCGAGCATTGCGCCGGATGTCCCGTTCTCGGCTCAGGGGGTGAACGATATATTCGCCGACGATTTTCGCAGCGACCAGAATTACGGTGTGTTGTTCGGCATCGGTTCCGCTGTGGCGATCGGCATCGCCTGTCTGGGACTGTTCGGCCTGTCGTCGTTCAACGTGTCGCGTCGCCGGCATGAGATCGGGGTGCGCAAGGTGCTGGGAGCGGATCGTCGGCAGGTCCTGACCTTGCTGGTGGGCCAGTTTCTGCGGCCGGTCTTTATCGCGAACGTGATCGCCTGGCCGGTCGCGTGGGTGTTCATGAGCCGGTGGCTGTCGGGATTCGATCAGCGGGTTGCGCTGACACCATGGCCGTTCGTGATCGCGGCCGGTGGGGCGGGGTTGATCGCGCTGCTGACCGTGCTTGGGCAGTCGGCCAGGGCTGCGGCCAATCCGCCGGCTGCTTCGTTGAGGGCAGGGTAAGAAGGGCTGCATGCCGGAAATGAGGATGGCGCATGATATGATCCGTGAGGATTGAGCAACACCGCGGATAAAACCGCTATTCTCCGGTCTCGGGTCGGGGAACGTCGGGGCTTTTCAAGCGTCAGGATCGCGGGTGGGTGGTGTTGGCGGGGCGGGAACACTCGTACGATGCAGCTGGCAGCCCACGGCGAAGAGGGGAAGCATGCGGACAGATTTTCCGGTGGCGGGTTCAGGGGCCGGTTTCCTGGCGGTGTTTTTCCTCCTGTTCGCGACCGGGGCCGCGTTGGCCGACCCGATGCCGCTGCTTTCCGAGGCGGTGGTGCCTCCGGCCGCGCCCGCGCCGACGGGCGCGCCAGCGGAGCAGGTTGCTCCCGCGCTTGATATTCCGCCCCTGCCGGCGTTGGATGACGAGGCCGCCAGGGCCGAGGCGCAGCATCTGCTTATGGCCATGCGGCGCGAGATTCCGCATTTTCAGACGGTATCGGCCAGGGATGCCGACCGATGGGTTGCGATGGCACGGGCGCAACTGGCGCGGGACAAAATGACGATCGACCGGGCGCAGGTGCTGATGGTGGTGGATCGTAATCCGCGTGTGCAGCGGGTCTGCTTTGTGCTTGCGCTACCGGATGATGATGCGTGGGTGGTGTTGGGAGGAACCCGGGTTTCGACCGGGCAGGCGGGGCGTAAATATTATTACCTGACGCCGACCGGGGTGTTCATCAATTCGCCTGATCGGCTGGGCTATCGTGCCGAGGGAACGCGCAACGAGCATGGTATCCGCGGATTGGGTGCGCGCGGCATGCGGGTGTGGGATATGGGCTGGCAATGGGCCGTGAAGGGCTGGCGGGCTGACCGGGAGCAGGGGCAGATCAGGCTGGAAATTCATGCGACCGACCCGGATTTTCTGGAGGCGCGGTTGGGGCATCCGGCTTCGGAAGGGTGCGTACGCATTCCGGCGGCGCTGAACCGTTTTATGGATCGGCATGGGCTGCTGGACGTGCAGTATGAACAGGCGGCCAGTTATGATGGCCGCTTTCGGGCCTTGCTGCCGCGAGATCGCACGCCTTCGCCGATTGCGGGGGATGCGCTGGTGGTGGTGGACTCCGCGCAGAGTGAGGGGATGATCTGAGCGTCTGATCGAATGTGCGCGGAGCCTGTCAGGAACGTCTTGTTCAGCGCGGTGGCGGTATGTAGCGGGGTTGCGGTTCGATCGTGTCGAAGCCGCTGCGATCCGGTGTGCAGAGAAGTTCGATCGTCATGCCCCATGGCGTGCGTCCGTAGCAGAAAAAATTTCCTTTTCCTTCTTCAATCCCGAGTTGTTTGCCCGGTTCCGTCAGCAGCACGCCACCTGCATCCGTGAACCGTTTGGCTCCGGCCTGGATGTCGTCAACATAGACGGCGAAATGTTGCAGGCCCAGATCGCTCGCCCGTGCTGGCTTTGCCTGTTCCGGCGCCTGCATCTCGAACAATTCCAGGCTCGCGCCATTGCCCAGACGCATCATGCGCATCGCCACGACCTGCGTGCCCTTGACCAGGCCCAGGGTCTTTTCAGTATCCGGACCGGAAAACGGCGGCTGGGCGCGCTTGAGATTGTCATAGAGCGGAACAGCGCCGAACGCATTCACGAAGAATGTCGAGGCGGCTTCGAGATCGGGCACGGTCATGCCGACATGGTCGATGCCGCGCGGCAGGCCATTGGATGTCATGAAAAATACTCCTCTCCCGGACCCACAGGGTGATGACGGTGTGGGTTTCTGCCAACGGAAACACCGTCAGAGTCATGGGGTAAAATGTCACATTTCCGGCAGGACGCCCTCTTTGGCCCTGGTAACGGAACGTTCTGGGTATGATTTTTGAACCCTGGGGCGGCGCAGTTTTCCGCCATGAGGCGAACACGGTTTCGTTACCCGTAGCCTGAGGCGCTCTGAAAAGAAGGCGATTGCGATCCGGAATCGTCCTGATCGGATTTCATGCTGACAGGATATGGGAAAAGTCGGCCTGCCGAGCGAGCGTGCGGCGAAGCGATATAGGCGTCGTCGCAATCCGATACGAAAAGGCGACTGCTTTTTTGCTCGCCTCTCTGGTGTGTTCCTGAATGTTTGATGATGGGGCGGCATGTGCGCGTTATCCTGTGGCGATCGGGTGGGCGAGGATGATCCGCTTTGGCCCGGCTTTTCTTGCCGAAGGATGAACCATGCTGGCTGGTGCCGCATCCCTGATGAACCGCCGGGTAAGTTCCTGGGTAAGGCGCGGCGGAATATTAGGTATTCTTGTTGTTCTTCTGCCATCGGCGGCGCTGGGGTGGAGTAACCATCCACTTTGTACCTGGCAGGCCGTGGCAGTGATGCCGGGCATGGCCGAGCGTATGGTCACTGCGGAGACGCTGGGTTCGTTTCTGGGCGATGTGTCCGATCGCTTGCCGGCTGCGCTGGAGGGGGAGGAGATTTGGGCGCGGGCGCATCTGCCATTCTATGCGCCGCGTCCGGATGCTCTGCGGTTTGGGGGAACATCGGCAGTGGGGAAGGATGCTGCGTCGCTCAGGACCGGGTTTGTACAGGCGATCCGGGTGAATGAGGGGATGATGCTGGATCTTTATGTGCAGCGGCCGCCGGGTGTCGGGGTGCCGGCGGAGCGCGTGATGCCTTGGTCTTCCGCGAGCGTTCTGAAGAGTCTGGAGGATACGGAGGCCAGTTCTCTGGAACGGGTGAGGGAAGGAGATGTGTTGCGGGTGGCCGATGTGGTGGCGACCGCGACGAATGAGCCCGATCTTGGGTTGGATATCGGGTTGTGGGCGGATAGTGGCTCGGCGCAGGGTGGACGCTACGGTTATGGCGCGCAGCCGTTTGGGAATCCGCATTTGGCATATGGCACGCAGGCGCCGTTCCATATGGGGTTCTACCACGAGAGCGGCCTTGTCTATCGGGCGGCTGGGTATCTTCAGCGCACCTATCCCGAAGCGCGGATTCATCTGTTCATGACGCTGTCGCGCTTTGCGTTTGCGCAGGGGCATCCTTACTGGGGCTGGCGGTTTGCCGGCTGGGCGATTCATTACGTGCAGGATCTGGCGCAGCCTTATCATGCGCGCGTGCTGCCCGGTGTCTGGACGCTGACGATGGTCGGGATCGGGGCGCTGGATATGCTGGGGATACATGGCCCGCAGGTTGCCGCGGTGACCCGTGTGACCAATCGGCATATCGTGCTGGAGACTTATCAATATCGTCGGATGTCGGCGGCCTATCGGGCGCATGACATGGATGATCCGCTGCTGGCGGCGTTGCGTGATACGTCCGATGACGGATCGCTGGAGCGGTTGGGGGCGTCGTCGGTGCGGGAGATCGTGTCGGCGCAATCCGCCGCTGTGGCGGATGAGCTTGATGCGCAACTGGTCAGGACTTTTCCGGCTGCCGATGTCGTGGCGGAGCAGCCGGCGATGACGCGGCTTGTCGCCGACCGCATGCGTCAGGTGGGGCGGGATACGCGGGCCGTTATCCGTGTGCTGGACCCGCAGGGAGTGGGCCGGTGAGGGCGCGAACGCCGGCTTTTCAAAGCGTCTGGCTTCGCTCATGATCATGTGATGACGAAATCCGGATTGCTCCCTTGTCTTGTTCTGTCGGCTTTGCTCGCCCGGTCGCCTGCCTGGGCGGCTCAACCGGTGGCTTCGGGCGCGCCGACACCTGCCAGCGTGGCTGCCGCGATCCGGGCCGATGGTGCGGCGCAGGCATTGGGCGCGCTGGACGATGCCGATACGTTCGATACCGTGACTGACGGGATCGCGGCGGCGGACCCCGCGTGGCTGGCGTTGGTGCCGGCGATGGGGCCGGGGCTGGATGCGGATAGCGGGGCTGCGGTTTCGGCGGCGCTTGCCCTGGCGTTGCCGCAGAAGCCGCGCCTTGTCCTGCCGCTGCTGGACCCGGCGACGCCTGCATTGGACCCGGCGCGGGTGTGCGCCCACCCATTCATGCATGACGAAGTGCCGGACCTGAAAGGGTATATCCGGCGTAGCCGTGCCGCCCTGCGGAAGGTGCGTGACGACGGGTTGCGCGTGGTGCGGGATCGGTGTCTGGCCGTCATGGGAACGGCGAAATCCGTTCCCTGAGAAGCTGATGGACAATGGGGCCTGGTGGAGGCCGGGCGCGGTTGCGACTGCGCGTCAGTGCCGGGGCGTGGTGGAGCCGACCGCTTTCCAGGCGCGCAGGGCGGCCAGGGTGCCGCTGATATGGCCCTCGGGGGCCATGGCGCTGTAGGCGTAGAGAATATGGCCGTCCGGCGCGATCACGTAGGACGTGCGGTTGGCGTAATGCAGCAGTTTCATCTTGGAATCGTAGGAACTGGCGATCTTGCCTGTCGGGTCTGAAGCGACGGGGAAACGGCTGCGGCATTCGCTGACCGAGAAGCGGTCCAGCGTTTCGATCTTGTCCATCGAGACGCCGATGACCGTGGCGCCCAGTGCCTTGAACTGGTCCATCGCGTCGGCGAAATCATGGGCTTCGATGGTGCAGCCGCGCGTGAAGGCCGCCGGATAGAAATACAGGACCACCGGACCCTTATGCAGGGCTTCGGCCAGCGAGAAATTGAACTGCTTGCCGCCCAGGCTGGCCGGAGTGTCGAACAGGGGCGCCGTGCTGCCCAGTGGCAGCGCGGCCTTGGCTACGGAGAAGGACAGCAGCGTGATGCCCGACAGGGTGAGGGCGACGGGGAGCACCATGCTCAACCGGGTGGCGCGACGGAGGAGGGCGGAGCGGAGCATGGGCGGACCTTTCAACGGGAGGCGTGCGATCAGGACCGCGAGTCAGGCGAAATGATGACGCAATTGTCCGACCCCGTCGACAGGCGATGGCACGCTTCGACCGCGGCGTCATGCGACAGGCCGGTCAACCGGGCGCGATAGAGCATGCCGTGGGGGGCGTGGATGCCGGCGACCTGCGGGCGGGCACTGGCCAGCACGCCGGCGGCGCGGCTGCGCGCATGACCCGTGGCCTGAGAGGCCAGCGATGCCGTGCCGAACGCGCCAACCTGGATCGCCCAGTCACGCTGGGCCGGCGCCAGGCTGCCGCGTCGCAGCAGCGGCGCGGGCTCGGCCATGGCGGGGCGGACGAGCTGGAAACCGTGCCCGGCGGACGAGGCGGGCTGGGGCGCGGGCGAGTGGGCCGCAACGGGTGCGGCGGATGCGATGGCGACAGGTGCGGGTGCCGGTGCCGGGGACGCCGTTGCGCTGTCGGTAGCTTCCGACTGCGCGCGGGAGGCCCAGGCGGCGCGGACGGCGTCGGCCGACGTGCCCTGGCCGGCGGGGGCGACGGCCTTCCACGCCGTATAGGCTGGCGCCGGGGAGGCGGTGGCTTCCGCCGGAGCCTCGGCCACCTGGATCGGCTGGCTGTCGTTGCTGCTGCCCTGATGATCGTTGCGGTGGGCCCAGGCGGCGCGGACGGAATTGGTTTCGGTGCTGGTCTGCGCGGCGGCATAGACATGGCCGCGCGCGACATCGTGGGCTTCGACCATCAGGTCGGCCTGCGAGCGGACATTGGGGGTGATGCCGGCGATCTGCGGGCCGATTGCCGCGACGTAGTTGCGGGTTTCGCGCGGGAGCGACCGGTGGTGCAGCAGGAAGTCGTCCAGCCGGCCGGGGCCGGTATTGTAGGCGGCCAGGAAGCCGGGGGAGCCGTAGATATCGTACATCTGCCGGATATAGGCGGTGCCGGCCATGATGTTGTCGCGGGGATTGAAGGGATCGTCGCCCAGCCCGTACTGGCCCTTCATTTCGTCATAGGTCGGCGGCATGAGCTGCATCAGGCCCATCGCGCCGGGGGCCGAGGTGACGAACTGACCGTTGCGGAAGAGTTGGCCGCCGGATTCGCGCTGCATGACCGAGCGAATCCAGGTATCCGGCACGTCGAATCGCTTGGAGGCTTCCATGATATAGGGGCCCCACGGATCGTCGGGCGGGCCGGGCGGGGCGTAGAAGGATTTGGCGTGAGCCCGGTATTCCGCAGCTTCCTGCATCACCGGGGCATGTTGCCCCGGATCGGTGGCGCAGGCTGCCAGCAGGCCGGCCAGTCCGACCGCGCCCGCGACACGGATGGCGAGCCGACCCTGTGCTCGTTCCGACAGGTCGCACGCGCGCTCCGTCGCGCGCCGGGACGGACGGGTGGGGCGGGCCTGCTTCTGTCGGGTCATCGGGCGTTCATCCGGGACGGGCGCGAGATCCGCGAGGGGAGCGCCGAGGGAAAGGCAGAAATTTGGCGCCGATTATGGCGAAAATAGGGACCGGACCCCGTTTCGGACGTGAGAATGGCCATCTTCATCGTGAGCGCGTGCCACTCCTGGGCGGAAGTTCAGGTCAGAGAGGAAGAATATGCCCTAAATCTTTATAGAACGCCGTACTTCCGCGCAACATGATCGCGTTGCCGTAGCGATCGTGTCGGCCTGTCGGAGCATGGGGACGTTGGGGCCGGCTTTTCGCACCGGCCCCGCCCGTGGTCAGTTCGTGATCTGCACCTGGATGGATTGCGTGCGCTGGACGACGTTGATCGCGACTTCGTCTTCGACGCGCACCAGGCGCACCGTGACTTTGTCGCCGCCGACTTCGAGGTTGTAGAGTGTCATCTGTTCCAGGAAATCGGGCAGGCGGGGGCGCTGGAAATGCACGGCGACCGCCGTCGGGTCGAAGCTCAGGCCGAGGACCGACTGGACCAGGGCCGGCAATGTCGCGGCCGCCCATGCCTGCGGCGAGCAGGCGACCGGGTAGCGCACCGGCCCTTCCGCGCGGTTGCGGGTGAAGCCGCAGAACAGTTCCGGCAGGCGCCGCAAGTCCGTATGGAACGCGGCGTCGAACATGCCCCGGAACAGCCGCTCGGCCTCGTCGCGATAGCCGTGGCGGGCGAAGCCCAGCCCGATCAGGGCGTTGTCGTGCGGCCAGACCGAGCCGTTGTGATAGGCCATCGGATTATAGCGGGCCTCGCCCTCGGGGATGGTGCGGATGCCCCAGCCGGAGAAGGACGAACGGTGCATCAGCCCGGCGACCAGGCGCGGCACGCGGTCGGGGGTTGCGATATCGGTCAGCAGGATATGGCCGGCATTCGACGACCGGACGCGGCAGGGTTTCTTGTGGCCGTCGAGCGCCAGGGCGTAGGTGCCGAGTTCCTCGATCCAGAACCGGTCATTGAAGGCGACGCGCAGGGCGTCGGCCAGTTGGTCCTGCCGGTCTGCATAGGCGGTGCGGCCCAGGCGACGGCCGATGGTCGCGGCGGCGCGGCGCGCGGCGTAGACATAGGCCTGGACTTCACACAGCGCGATCGGTCCCTCCGCGAGGGTACCATCGGCGTGGAAGATGCTGTCGTAGCTGTCTTTCCAGCCCTGGTTGATCAGCCCGTCCTTGTTGCGGCGGCCATATTCGACGAAACCGTCGCCGTCGCGGTCGCCGTAGCGGTCGATCCATTCGACGGCGCGTTCGATGTTCGGCCAGATCGTCGTCATCAGCGCCACGTCGCCGGTGCGTTCCAGATACTGGCCGGCCAGCATGACGAAGAGCGGCGTGGAATCGATCGAGCCGTAGTAATGGCGGAACGGGACTTCGCCCAGTTCGGCCATCTCGCCGTGCCGCACTTCGTGCAGGATCTTGCCGGGCTCGGCGTCGGCGATCGGGTCTTCGGTGTGGGCCTGGTGGCGGGCGAGGTAGGCCAGCACGCCGCGCGCGATTTCCGGGTCCAGCCACAAAGTGAGCATGGCGGTGATCAGGGCGTCGCGGCCGAAGGCGGTGCTGAACCACGGCACGCCGGCATAGGGGTAGGGGCCGGTCTTCTTGTCCGTCAGCAGCATGTAGATGTCGCAGATGCAGCGGCGGATGGCCTCGTTGAAGATCTCGTTCGAGGTCGCGATGGCCGCCGCGCGGGACGAGGACAGGCGCAGCGCGCGCCGCGCCTCGACCGCGCCGCTCAGGAAGCGGCGGTTGGGCTGGGCTTCGTGCCGCTCGGTGGGATCGCACTCGATTTCGTAATGGATCAGCACGCGCTGGCCCGGTGGCAGGTCGAAGCGGAAGGTGGCGTGCTGGGCGGTGAGTTCGGCCGGCGGTGGCCAGAAGCGCAGCATGGTGGTGCGGCGCCGGTCGTCCAGACCGTCATAGGACAGTTTCACCTCGGCCTCGCCGACCTCGGGCGCGGCCATCGTGCCGCGCCGGGGGCGGGTGGAGCCGCGTGCCTCGAACAGGTCGGCGAAATCGGCCAGGAAACGGATGTCGAGCAGGGCCGTGCGGGGTTCGACATCGAAATTGCGAATCTCGACGCGCTCGTAGCAGACCCGGTTCCACAGGAAGCGCGACCGGCGCACATGCAGCAGGTCGTGATTCATGTGCCGGCCGTCCGGGCCGTCGATATCCGTGTTGGTCAGGTCGACCGACAGCATCACGTTGTTTTCGCGCACCGTCGAGGACAGCAGGATGGGGCGCGTGCCCTGGAGGCTCATCGACAGGCCGGACAGATAGCGCGTGTCGTGGAAATAGAGGCCGTCGGCGATGCCGTCGCCGTAGAGGATATCGCCCGTCTGGTCGAAGACCCCGAACATGTCGCCCTGTTTGAGCGTATGCAGGCGGCG
This sequence comes from Gluconacetobacter sp., assembly GCF_047721585.1. Lineage (NCBI taxonomy): Bacteria > Pseudomonadati > Pseudomonadota > Alphaproteobacteria > Acetobacterales > Acetobacteraceae > Gluconacetobacter > Gluconacetobacter sp. The sequence continues at coordinate 3,158 of NZ_JBDNXE010000040.1, read as the reverse complement.
TTCCGACAGGAGGGATTTCGCGGCGACGGGGAAGCCGTCCAGTTCCCCGGCGTGCGTCTGGGTTTCTGTTTGGCTGTCCATGACGGGGGTCCTTCGCTTCGAAACGGTTATCTTTGTCCGGCAGTACCCGGGGGCGGGTGCGATCGCGGGCTGGCTTTCAGAGCAGCTTGGTGAATTTGAGCAGCAGCCAGGCGACGACCATGAACAGGAAGCAGATGCCGCCGGCCTCTACCGTGCCCAGGGAGCCGCTTGCCAGGAACATGCCGCCGGTATTCATGCCGAAGAATCCGGTCACGAATGTGGCCGGCAGCATCAGGGTCGTCAGCACCGACACCGTGTACAGGCGCCGGTTGGTTTCTTCCGCCTGGCCCGAGGCGAGTTCATCCTGCAACGAACGCGCGCGGTCCTGCAATGCCATCAGATCGTCCAGCGCCGCATGAATCTGGCGCTGCGAGCGGTCGCGGATATCGTCCTCGGCCCATTCCGGCAGTTCCAGATCCTCGTTGTGGAAGATCCGGTCGACCGGCGAGATCACGCGGCGCAGTTCGGTCGAACGGCGCCGCACCTTGCCGATCAGGCCGCTGATGCGGCCGAAATCGGTGTGCTGGTCCAGGGTCAGCAGCAGATCCTCGGCGCGGTCGAGCTGGTCGTCCAGCATGGCGATGTTCCGACGCACGCTGTCGGCGAATTCCAGCAGCGTGCGGTCCACGATCTCGGCGGGGGTGCGGGGGCCGTCGTCGCGTTGCAGCCAGCGATAGGCGGCGCCCAGTGCCGGGACGGGGTGGCGCCGGGTGGTGATCAGCAGGTCGGGGAGCACCGCGAAACGCCAGGCCGAGACGCTGGTGTCGTCGTCGGTCATGCTGTCGTCGAATCCGGGCAGGGCGCCGTAGACGATGTCGCCGTCGGCCTCCAGCCGGGTGCTGCGGTCGGTGCCCGACAGGGTGATGCGGGCTTCCTCGGTCAGGCAGGCGATGGCCTCGACCCGAGCCCGGCTGGCCGTATGCACGACATCGTAATGCAGCCAGACCCATCCGGCGGGCCGTTCTTCGGTCGTGGCGGGGGTGGTTTCGGCGTCTTCGGTATGGGGGGGGCGGCTGTTCAGGTGATCGGCCGCCTGCTGGGGCGACAATTGCACCGGCCGGTGTCCGGGGACGCAGGAAACCGCCCAGACCAGACCATCCGCCGCATCGCTCTGCGGCGTATCGACGAGGGACAATTCGGTCTGGGCTATCGTGTCGGGCATCGTGATATCCGGGACCGCTCGCAATGCAAGCGCACACTTGGCATGGGTGCATGCAGGTTGCAATCCCATGAGCGGTGATCCGTCGGGCGGTCAGGTTTTTCGTGCGGGTCTCCAGTTCCTCGCCCAGGTGCGCAGGGCCATGCCTGCCTCCTTCAGGATCGGGGCCAGGGTGGCCTCGCGCGACCGGAAGATGCGCATGGTCGGGTACCAGGGTGACCGGCCGATGGCGTCCCCCCATCGCCAGCAGGCGTCCTGGCGGCTGATCATCCAGACCGGGCAGCCCAGCGCGCCCGCCAGATGCAGCGGTGCGGTGTCGACCGAAATGACGAGATCGAGACTGGCCATGATCGCCGCCGTGTCGGCCATGTCGTGCACGCTGCCCATCGGGTCGCACAATGTCTGGCCGGTCCAGTCCGCGATTTCCTGCCGGGGCGCGCCCAGTTGAAGGCTGACCAGCGTTGCCGCGACGGGCGTCAGGGCCTTGGCCATCGTTGCCTGCGTCGTCGAGCGGCGTTGGTCAACGAGGGCGTGAATGGATTGCGGCCGCCACTCGCCCGCCCAGACCAGGCCGATACGCGGGCGGCGTTCCGGCAGCAGGGTGGCGAAGCGGGCGATATCGTCGGGATCGGGGTGCAGGTAGGGGATTGGTGCCGGAACGTCCCACAAGGATGTTGCCCCGGCGATGTGCGGCAGGTCGGGGATGGCGGCGGCGTAATCGTAGCCGTTCTGCCGCGCGAGCGTGCCTGTCTCGTACACCTTGGCCGCCGGATAGGATTGCGCCAGCAGGCGGACCAGGGGGCGGGGCACGACGATCGTGACGTGCGCCCCTTTTGCCAGCAGGTCGGGTACGAAGCGGATGAACTGGATGGTGTCGCCCAGCCCCTGTTCCTGAAACAGTACGACACCGCGCCCGGCGACCGCATCGCCGGGGCACAGGCGGGGCAGGGACAGATACCATGCGTCCCTGTCGTCGGGGGTGAGGTGCCGGTTGAAATAGCGCGGCCAGCCCTCGTCCAGACGGCCGGCCTTGATCAGCGCGCAGGCATGGCCGAACGTGATTCCGTAGTCTGTCGGGGCGAGGGCTTCGGCTTTTTCGTACCAGGAGACGGCTTCCGCCGACCGGTCGAGGCAGAAGAGGGCGATGCCCATGTTTTTCAGCAGCGTGGGCGTGACGATGCTGTTTTCGAAACATCGTAGCAGGATTCGCAGGCTTTCCGCCGGGTGGCCGGCCTGGAGAAGGGCCGTGGACATGGCCTCGCAGAGCGTGCCGCTTTCGTCCGGGTAGCGGTCCAGCAGTTCCGCAAACAGGGCGTGGCTACCCGCGAGGTCGCCGCGTACGACGCGGACATGCAGCAACAGGCTCCATGCGGGGACCGTGTCCGGCCACCGATGCAGCACGGGACGCAGGAATGCCTCGACAAGGTCGTAGGCGGAACTGTGGCGCAGGATGATCGTGGCGGCGGTGACGGCGAGCCGCCAGTCGTCGGGATGGCGGGTGGTCACGTCCAGAAACAGGCGGACCGCGTCTTCTCCTCGGCCTGTGGCGAAGAGGGTGTCGCCGGTCCGCTCTATGTCCTCGGGGCATGGCGGGACGCCGTCGGTCGCGCTGTCGATCGAGCCGTCTGTCATGCCATTCCCGTCATCCGCGCCGGATCATTTCAGGTCGTCGGGAACCTTGCCGCCATTTTCGGCCAGCTTCTGCATGACCGCCTTGTGCAGCCAGACATTCATCGACGCGGAGTCGTTGGTGTCGCCGGTGTAGTGCAGTTCTCCGGCCAGTTGCTTGCGTGCCGCCAGCGAACTGTCCAGGCCCAGCAGCTTCATGAGGTCGACGATCGATTGCTGCCAGTTGAGCGGCTGGGGCGCCTTGGCGGCCAGGTCGGTCAGGATGGCGGCGACGTCGACCGGGGCGGAG
>NZ_JBDNXE010000039.1:0-34331 GCF_047721585.1 Gluconacetobacter sp. | reverse complement strand
GAGAAGGCCAATGCCACCCGGCCCGAGATCGAGCAGATCATGATCCGCAACCTGCCGGGGCGGGACGAGGAAGCGTTCGAGCGCGACCTGTATGTGATCCGCCGGCGGATCGAGAAGAGCGCGCAGGCCAATTCGCTCGACCTGTATATCTGCTCCATGTCCTGCCGGTCGGTGATCTACAAGGGCATGTTCCTGGCCCAGAACCTGACGGATTTCTATCCCGACCTGCTGGATACGCGCTTCGTCAGCCGGTTTGCGATCTATCACCAGCGGTATTCGACCAACACGTTCCCGACCTGGAAGCTGGCGCAGCCCTTCCGCCGGCTGGCGCATAACGGCGAGATCAACACGATCTCGGGCAACGTCAACTGGATGAAGAGCCACGAGACGCGGCTGGCCGACCCGGTGCTGGACCCGGTGATGGAAGACCTCAAGCCGGTGGTGCAGGCCGCGGGCTCCGACACCGCGATGCTGGACAATGTGTTCGAACTGCTGACCTTCGCCGGGCGCGACGCGCCGATGGTCAAGGCGCTGATGGTGCCGGCCAGCGTCGGCGGCAATTCGGGCATGCCGCAGAAGCACCAGGATCTGTACGCCTACTGCAACGCGGTGATGGAACCGTGGGACGGCCCGGCGGCGCTGTGCGCCACCGACGGGCGCTGGGTCGTGGCCGGGCTGGACCGCAGCGGCCTGCGCCCCCTGCGCTATACCGTGACGGCGGACGGGCTGCTGATCGTGGGTTCGGAAACCGGCATGGTGAAGGTGCCCGAGACCGACATCGTGCGGCGCGGGCGGCTTGGGCCGGGGCAGATGATCGGCCTCGACCTTCAGGAAGCCAAGCTCTACGGCCACGAGGCGCTGCTGGACCTGCTGGCCGGGCGCCGGGATTTCGGCACCTGGGTCAAGAACATCCAGAAGATCGGCACCGTGGTGCGGGCCGACGTGCAGGAACCGGTGCTGTTCGGCCGGGACGAACTGCGCCGCCGGCAACTGGCGGTCGGCACGACCCTGGAGGAACTGGAAACCATCCTGCACCCGATGGTCGAGACCGCGGCCGAGGCCATCGGCTCGATGGGCGACGATGCGCCGCTGGCGGTGCTGTCCTCGCGCTATCGGGGGCTGGCGCATTATTTCCGCCAGGCGTTCAGCCAGGTAACCAACCCGCCGATCGACAGCCTGCGCGAGACGCGGGTGATGAGCCTGCTGACCCGTCTGGGCAATCTGGGCAACATCCTGGAGGAATCCGAGGTCCAGTGCGACCTGCTGCAACTGCCCAGCCCGGTGCTGACCAGCGGCGAATTCGAGGCGCTGCGCAATTTCTGCGGTGACAGCGGCTTCGTGATCGACTGCACCTTTCCGGCGGCGGAAGGCGAGGCGGGGCTGCGCGAGGCGATCGCCCGCATCCGGCGCGAGGCCGAGGACCGGGTGCGCGAAGGCTGCACCCACCTGTTCCTGACCGATCAGGCGCAGTCGGGCGACCGCGCCTATATCCCGATGATCCTGGCGACGGCGGCGGTGCATACGCATCTGGTCCGCCAGTCGCTGCGCACCTTCACCTCGCTGAACGTGCGTTCGGCCGAGGCGCTGGACGTGCATGCGATCGCCGTGACGATCGGCGTCGGCGCCACCAGCATCAACCCCTACCTGGCGCAGGAAAGCATTGCCGACCGGCAGCGGCGCGGCCTGTTCGGCGAGATCTCGCTGCGCGAGGCGGTGGAACGCTATCGCAAGGCGGTGGACAAGGGGCTGCTGAAGGTGATGTCCAAGATGGGCATCTCGATCGTCTCGGCCTATCGCGGCGGCTATAATTTCGAGGCGATCGGCCTGTCGCGGGCGCTGACGGCGGAATTCTTCCCCGGCATGCCCTCGCGCATCTCCGGCATCGGCCTGTCGGGCATCGCAACCAACGTGCTGAGCTTCCATCGGACCGCGTGGGATCAGACGGTCATCGCGCTGCCGGTGGGCGGCCAGTACAAGATGCGCCGCCATGGCGAGGTCCACGCCTTCGACGGCAACCTGATCCATATGCTGCAAACGGCGGTGGCGACCGACAGCTTCACCATCTATCGCCGCTATGCCGATGCGGTGCGGCGCCAGCCGCCGGTGGCATTGCGCGACCTGCTGGATTTCCGTGGCGGACGGACGCCGATCCCCGTCGAGGCGGTCGAGAGCATCACCCAGTTGCGCAAGCGGCTGATCGCACCGGGGATCTCGCTGGGGGCGCTGAGCCCCGAGGCGCACGAGACCCTGTCGATCGCCATGAACCGGATCGGCGCGAAGTCGGATTCGGGCGAGGGGGGCGAAGACCCCGCGCGCGCGAAGCCGCGCCCGAACGGCGACAATGCGTCCTCGGCCATCAAGCAGATCGCCTCGGGCCGCTTCGGCGTCACCGCGCAGTATCTGAACGATTGCCGCGAGATCGAGATCAAGATGGCCCAGGGCGCCAAGCCCGGCGAGGGCGGGCAGTTGCCCGGCTTCAAGGTGACGGGGCTGATCGCGAAGCTGCGGCATGCGACACCCGGCGTCACGCTGATCTCGCCGCCGCCGCATCATGACATCTATTCGATCGAGGATCTGGCGCAGCTCATCTACGACCTCAAGCAGATCAATCCCGAAGCCACGGTGACGGTGAAGCTGGTCGCGCGCTCGGGCATCGGCACCATCGCCGCCGGCGTGGCGAAGGCCAAGGCCGACGCGATCCTGATTTCCGGCCATAGCGGCGGCACCGGGGCCAGCCCGCAGAGTTCGGTCAAGTATGCCGGACTACCGTGGGAACTGGGGCTGGCGGAAGCGCACCAGGTGCTGATGCTGAACCGGCTGCGCCACCGGGTGAAGCTGCGTACCGATGGCGGGCTGAAGACCGGGCGCGACGTGGTGATCGCGGCGATGCTGGGGGCCGAGGAATTCGGCATCGGCACCGCCAGCCTGGTGGCCATGGGCTGCATCATGGTGCGGCAGTGCCATTCCAACACCTGCCCGGTCGGCGTCTGTACTCAGGACGAGGCGCTGCGCGCCAAGTTCGAAGGCTCGCCGGAAAAGGTGATCAACCTGTTCTCGTTCATCGCCGAGGACGTGCGCAACATCCTGGCCTCGCTCGGTTTCTCGTCGCTGAACGAGATCATCGGGCGGACGGACCTGCTCAAGCAGGTGTCGCGCGGGGCGGATTATCTGGACGATCTGGACCTCAATTCGCTGCTGGCGCAGGCCGATCCGGGGCCGCACGCGCGCTACTGCACCCGCGAAGGGCGCAATGAGGTGCCCGAGACGCTGGATGCGCAGATGATCGCCGATGCGCGGCCGCTGTTCGACCATGGCGAGAAGATGCAACTGCACTACAACGTGCAGAACACGCACCGGGCGATCGGCACGCGCATTTCCTCGCTGATCGTGCGCCAGTTCGGCATGGCCAAGCTGGCGCCGGGGCACCTGACGGTGCGCCTGCGCGGCTCGGCGGGCCAGTCGCTGGGGGCGTTCGCGGTCCAGGGGCTGAAGCTGGAAGTGCTGGGCGACGCCAACGATTATGTCGGCAAGGGCCTGTCGGGCGCGACCATCGTGGTGCGGCAGTCGCCGTCGTCGAACCTGGTGTCGAACGAGAACGCCATTATCGGCAACACGGTGCTGTATGGCGCGACGGCCGGGGCGCTCTACGCCGCCGGCCAGGCGGGCGAGCGCTTTGCCGTGCGCAATTCGGGTGCCACGGCGGTCGTGGAAGGCTGCGGGTCGAACGGCTGCGAATACATGACCGGCGGTACCGTGGTCATTCTGGGTGAGGCGGGCGACAATTTCGGCGCCGGTTTCACCGGCGGCATGGCCTTCGTCTATGACGAGAACGGCACGTTCGAGCAGCGGATCAACCCCGATACGCTGCTGTGGAACCGGGTGATCGACCCGAAATGGGAGGCGGTGCTGCGCGGGCTGGTGGAGACCCATGCGCGCGAGACGCACAGCCGCTACGCCGCGCTGATGCTGCACAAGTGGGAGAATATCCTGCCGCGCTTCTGGCAATTGGTGCCGCGCGAATATGCGAAGGTGATCGGGTACAACCTGACGACCGAAGCGGCGCGTAGCGCGTAAGGCCGCGCGTCGTATTGATCTCTGCTGTTGCTATCTCTGCTGTTGAGCGCTCATGCGCGCGTAACAGCAGAGATGTTGCTGGGGAGTCGGTTTGATGTCCGGAAGTCTGGCGAATTGCGTTGCCGCATAGCATCGGCCATGCCCTGACAGGGGATGATTACCTTGGTTCGAAGGGTGTGATCTGGACTGGTGGGCCGGCGCCGGGAAAAAGTTTGAGCAGGCGCCGATCAACCCATGCGCGATGAGGCCCCCAATCTTCATAGACAATATAGATATTCTCTCCATCCTTGATCCAGCGGGCATATTGAAGACCGCACCGCGTGCTTGGTGACGGCCATGCTTCCTGGAGTAGCGGCCGGGTAGCAATGGCCCATTGGCCGCTATTCCAACGCGGCCACAGGCCGACGGGGGCTCTCGCCAAGCCGAACACCCAGTCCTGTCCATCGGTACAGGTCAGGCTCTTGTTGGGAGCTTCGGCCAGAATATAATGATAGCCGCCTGAGGTGATCGAGGATGTCTCGCCCACGCCCACGCAGCCGTTGGACCAGGTCTGGCAATTGGCGGGGGCAAGGATGGCGTCGTTGGGCAGGTCGGCACTATTGGTCATCCATGTATGGAAATCGGTCGTCTTGGCGATGCCGCGATAGCTGTGTTTCGACTGGTAATCGAAGCCGTGGAACGTTACGTAAAAATAGGCGCCGCGCTTCTCCACGATGTCCGGCGTGCCTTCATCCCTGGTTAACAGCGGATCGCAGGCTTTTCCGCCGCCGGCGCAAATCTGCGACCAGAGTTGGTTGCCTCGTACAACGGGATTGGCCGGATCGGCGACAAATGGACCGAGGGGTGTACGTGCTTTGCGACTATAGTGGCACAGGGCCCAGCCACCTTTACTCTCCTTGTCGAGGCATTGTACGATCATATCCCAGGTTGCCGTCTGCGGAGTAAAGTAGGTGCTGCCATCAAGGATGGCGCATCCATCGCCAGTCCTGCTGGTGCCGGGCAGCACGGCGATGGCGGGTGGATTGGACCAGTGTTTGCCCTGATCGTGGCTCACGCGGACGACGACAGCGGTGTGATCCTGACGACAGCCGGTAGCAGGTTGCGTGATCTGATTACGGTTGAACACGTACCAGTCGTTCCCAACGACCGAGAACCAGCCGCCCTGCTCCTGGGGATTGGAATAGGGGCGGGCTCCCCAGTCGAGAGTCCCAATTTGCGCGAAGTGGGCAGAACCGGAAAAGAGTTGTCTAAGTAGATCCTGCGCCATTACGCTTGTTGGAACCGAATAGAGAAAAATAATCCATATTATTGATATGATAAATCGCATAGCTTAAAACCTTCATATTGTTAAATGATACGATTTTTTAAGTATAATATAAAGTAATTTTTGAAAAATGCGGCAGGTTCCTTGACGATGCAGTTGGTTTTTTTCTTGATGCATGGACGAAAAGGCCAGACCGCCTGGCGGCATCCCGTGTGCCGGGCGATGTTCAGTTTGCCAGAAAACCGTCGCTGGCCACTCCGATGATCGGCCGTACGCTTGCGGCCGATGTGTCATCCCGGTGGGTAGCCGGCGACAGCGTCCATGGCGTCGGCGAACTGGAAATGGCTTTGCGCCGTGCGGGCCGGGACTACGTTCTGGGCGTGAATGCCAATCATCACGTCCACGCCCGGCGGCCTGGGTCCGCTGTTCCGTTGGACACGGCGCCAAGGGCGAGCGGCTGTATGACTGGCTATATTGCCCGATGGTCGATCTTTCGACGCGCTTATCGGCACCGCAGCATACATCTCCCATATCAACGTGAAAGCGCACCTATGGTGCTGGAACTTTTCCACCGAAAATCCCTTCGGTGGAAGATCTCTGGTTTATTGTTTTTACGCGCGTCTTCATCTGTTCGAATGCCCGCATTCAAACAGGATCTGCTCTATCCCGGCAGCATTTTCCGCACGATCGACGTGGTCGAACGTCCCGCGACCAGATCGACGAGAACCACCGACCCGCCATAGGATTTCACGATATCCCCGCCAACGACTTCATGTTCCTGATAGTCGCTGCCCTTGACGATGATATCGGGCCGCAGGGCGCGGATCGTCTCCAGCGGCGTATCCTCGTCGAAGATGACGACCAGGTCCACGTCGCGCAGGGCGCCGATGACGGTCGCCCGGGCCTGCTCGTCCTGTAGTGGTCGCGCGGGGCCTTTCAGGCGGGCGACGGACGCATCGCTGTTCAGGGCCACCACCAGCTTGTCTCCCTGCCGCGCCGCCGCGCGGATCAGGGAGATATGGCCGGGATGGATCAGGTCGAAACAGCCGTTGGTAAAGACGATGCGCGCGCCATGATGCCGCCATCCCTCCGTCAGGGCGCGGGCACGGTCGATGGAGACCAGGGCGCCGTCCTCGCGCATTTCGGCACTCAGCGCGGCACTGAGTTCGTGACGGGTCACGGTGGCGGTGCCCAGCTTGCCGACGACGATGGACGCGGCGCAGGTCGCGATCACGATCGCGGTTTCCAGGTCCTGGCCCGCCGACAGCACGCTCGCGATCGTCGCCACCACGGTATCGCCCGCACCCGAAACGTCATAGACCTCGGACTTGCGCGCGCGGGCATGGGTCACCCGTCCATCCCGCCGCACCAGCGTCATGCCTTCTTCCGAGCGCGTCACCAGCACGTCACCGCCGAACTGGTCGGAAACTTCGCGGGCGGCTCGCTCGATATCGGCATCGCTGCCCAGGGACATCCCGGCCGCAACGGCGATTTCGCCCCGATTGGGCGTCACCAGCGTGGCCCCGCGATAGGCGGCGAAATCCTTGCGCTTGGGGTCGACGATCACCGGTACGCCAAGCTGCCGCGCATGGCCGATCACGGCTTTCAGCACGTCGTCGCAGAGCACGCCTTTGGCGTAGTCGGAGCAGATCAGCACGTCGGCGCGCCCGACCGCCCGGCAGGCGGCGTCGATCAGCCGGGTCCGGGTATCCTGCGCGATGGGGTCGATAAATTCCTCGTCGATCCGTACGATCTGCTGCCGGCCGCTGATGACGCGGGTCTTGGTGATCGTGGTCCAGGCGGGGTCGGCCACGATCCCGGACAGGTCGATGTTCCGGCTTTCCGACAGGGTGTTCTTCAGCGTGTCGGCGGGCGCGTCACATCCCACAAGGCCGATCAGTTCCACGGTGCAGCCCAGGGTGGCGGCATTCATCGCGACATTGGCGGCTCCGCCCGGCACGGCGGTATGGTGGGCGCGCAGCAGCACCGGCACTGGGGCTTCGGGTGAAATCCTGCCCACCGAGCCGTTGATGTAGCAGTCGAGCACCAGGTCACCGAGAACGGCGACACGGCCAAAATTGAAATTTTCGATCATGATACGCCAGAATCTCGCAACCGGTCCAAGGCGCCCCCAAGCGGAGGGTGGGGCCGATTGTTAGTCCATAATCGCCGCGACCGCCATGGCGGTCGCGGCGGCCCGTCAGGCGGCAGGCACCGCCATCAATCGCGCGACGCTGCGGGCAACGCCGTCGCGCCAGTCGGGCAGGCGGATGCCGAACACGTCGTGCAGACGGGTGCAGTCCAGGCGGGAATCCTGCGGCCGGGCGGCCGGGGTCGGCCAGTCGGCGGTGCCGATGGCCAGAACCTCCGGCATCGGCTGGCCGGCCTTCGCCGCCTCCCGCAGCGCCGCGACCGCCAGCCCGTGCCAGGTCGTCTCCCCGCCGCCGGCGGCATGGAACAGGCCGGCATAGCCATCGCGCCAGCCCGTGCGGCCGATCCTGTCGATGATGGCCAGGATGGCGTCCGCCAGGTCGTCGGCGCTGGTCGGGTTGCCAAGCTGATCGCCCACCACCCGCAGAACGGGGTTTTTCACCCCCGCATTCAGCATGGTGCGCACGAAATTCCGGCCATAGGGCGAATAGACCCAGGCGGTGCGCAGGATGATCGCCCGGCCATGAGCGGCCAGGATCGCGCGCTCGCCCTCCGCCTTGCTGCGTCCATACACGGTGCGGGGCGAGATCGGATCGCTCTCGACATACGGCGCGCCCTTGGTGCCGTCGAACACATAGTCGGTCGAGACATGGATCAGCGGAATCCCGCGTTCGGCGCACAGCCGGGCCAGCAGGGCAGGGCCGTCGCGATTGGCGCGCGCGGCGCCCTCGGGGTCGCTTTCGGCCGCGTCCACCGCCGTCCAGGCGGCGGCATTCACGACCAGCGCGGGGGAAAGCGCGGTAAAAGCCGCCGCCAGCGTCTCCGGTCGGTCGAAATCAATATCCGGCCGGCCAAGACAGTGGATATCCGATCGGTCGGCACGTCCCAGCGCGGTGGCCAACTGGCCGGACCGGCCGACGACCAGAATCGGAGAAAGCCGGGCCGGCGCCGTGTCCATCAGAACCAGTCCCGCACGGCGGAGAAGCTCGGGGCCTCGGCATCCTTGTCGGACAGGATCGCCTCGCCGGCCGCCACAGGCCAGGCAATCGCCAGTTCCGCCGAATCCCAGCGCACCGAACGTTCGCAGTCACGGTCCCACAGATCGGTGCATTTATACTGCACCTCCACGTCCTCGCTCAGGGTGCAGAACCCATGCAGGAAACCGGGCGGGATCCATAATTGCGATCCGTTCTCCGCGCTGAGTTCCGCCGCAACCCATTGGCCGAAGCTGGGCGAATCCTGCCGGGCGTCAACCGCCACATCCCAGATCGCGCCGCGCGTGCAGCGTACCAGCTTGCCCTGGGCGTGGGGGGCAAGCTGGCAATGCAGCCCCCGGATCACGCCGCGCTGGCGCGACAGGCTGTGATTGTCCTGCACGAAAGGCTGGGCAATGCCGGCGTCAGCCATCGTGCGGATATTATAGGTTTCGCAGAAAAAACCGCGTGCGTCCGCGAAACGGCGCGGCGTCAGCAGCAGGATGTCGGGAATGGCCAGGCGTTCGATCTGCATCGGTCTCTACTGCGCTCCGTCGGCGATGTCGCGCAGCACGCGACCCAGTTCGGTCTTGGGGATCTCGCCTGCAATCACGCGCAACTGCCCGGCGTCGATAAAGCCCATGCGAAAGGCGACCTCGGCCGGCGAGCCGACCAACATGCCCTGGCGGGACTGGATGGTCTGCACGAACATGCCGGCCTGAAGCAGGGCATCGGGCACGCCGGCATCGAGCCAAGCACAGCCCCGGCCGAGTTTTTCGACCTGGAGCGAGCCTTCTTCGAGATAGATCCGGTTCAGGTCGGTGATTTCCAGTTCCCCCCGCGCCGAGGGGCGGATTTCGCGGGCGAAGGTACTGACGCGGGCATCGTAGAAATACAGCCCCGTGACCGCCCAGGGGGAGGCCGGATTGGCGGGTTTCTCGACCAGCGCGCTGGCGCGACCTTCGGCATCGAAGCTCACCACGCCGTAGCGTTCGGGGTCGCGCACCTGATAGGCGAAGACGGTGGCCCCGCTGTCGCGCGTGGCCGCCTGCTGCATCAGCGTGCTGAGATGATCGGCGAAGATCAGGTTATCGCCCAGCGCCAGGGCGCAGGGGGCGCCGTCCAGCCAGTCCTCGGCGATCAGGAAGGCCTGGGCGATGCCGTCCGGGCTGGGCTGGGCGCGGTAGCTGAAGCGCACGCCATAGCGCGACCCGTCGCCCAGCAGGCGCCGGAACTGCGGCAGGTCGTCAGGGGTGGAGATGATCATGATATCGCGGATGCCGGCCAGCATCAGCGTCGAGAGCGGATAATAGATCATCGGCTTGTCATAGACCGGCAACAACTGCTTGCTGGTGGCCAGCGTCATCGGGTGCAGCCGGGTGCCCGACCCGCCGGCCAGCAGAATGCCCTTCATTCCCGTGTCCATCGCCGCCCTCGTCGCGTTCCTGCTCATGGTGCGGCCGTCCCCGTGGCCACCCCAGTGGCCGTTCCCAGGCGCTTCGTGCTGTCGTGCCGGGCCTGGAGCGCGGTCCACCAGTCGCGATGCTCCAGATACCATTGCACCGTGCGGCGCAGACCGGTTTCGAAATCGTGGCGGGGGCGCCAGCCCAGTTCGGCCTCGGCGTGCGACGGGTCGATCTCGTAGCGGAAATCATGCCCCGGCCGGTCGGTGACATAGCGGATCAGCCGTGCGTGCGGCCCCGCCGGGTCGGGGCGCAACTCGTCCAGAATGGCGCAGATGGCGCGGACGACCTCCAGGTTGGTGCGCGGCTGGCGGGCGCCGATGGCGTAGGTCTCGCCGGGCTGGCCGCGTTCCACCGCCAGCACCAGGGCTTCGGCGTGGTCGTCGACGAACAGCCAGTCGCGCATGTTGCCGCCATCGCCGTAAACGGGCAGGGCGCGCCCGTTGATGGCATTGATCGTCACCAGAGGGATCAGCTTTTCGGGAAAATGCCAGAAGCCGTAATTGTTGGTGGTGTTGGTCACGAAGGTCGGCAGCCCGTACGTGTGCTGCCAGGCCCGCACCAGATGGTCCGATGCCGCCTTGGAGGCCGAATAGGGGCTGCGCGGGTCATAGGGCGTGGTTTCGGTAAAAGGCGGATCGCCCGGCTGCAACGTGCCGAACACCTCGTCGGTCGAGATGTGATGAAAGCGGAACGCCGCCTGCCGCGCCGCGTCCAGCCCCGACCAGTAATCCCGCGCCGCCTGTAGCAGGGTGAAGGTGCCCAGCACATTGGTCGTCATGAACACGCCGGGGCCGTCGATCGAACGGTCCACATGGCTTTCGGCGGCCAGATGCATCACCGCATCCGGCTGATGGGCCGCAAAGACGGCCCGCATCGCCGCGCCATCGGTAATGTCGGCCTCGATATGCAGGTAACGCGGGTCCGCCGCCACATCGGCCGTGGAGTCCCGCGTGGCGGCATAGGTCATGGTATCGACATTCACCACGGTGTGGCCGGTGGCCCCGATCACATGCCGCACCACCGCCGACCCGATAAAACCGCATCCACCTGTTACCAGTATACGCACACTCATGCCTCGTTTGTTGGTGTAATCATGCTACAATCAAAAAGCCACTGCGCAAGAAAATAAATGTTATAAGATGTTTCTTTATTTTGTTTTGATGGCAGAGTTTTTATTATTTATTTAACCTCTGTCTGGCTGGAGGAACTGGCCGAATGGATGGCTGGTTATTTCGTATTTTCCTGCCACCGGTTTCGTCCTGCATCGCGGCATACGGGCGGCAGGATATCGGGCAGAAGATAATGGGTCGTAAAGGCGCTCGTCGCTGCATCTCCCTGCAACGGCTGCCGTCCGGTCGAGTTGCGCAATCGGGCACGGCACGATGAAAACCCGGCCCCCGCCACGCGTCGCGCGCGCCGCGCAAACAGCCTCTTACCGGCCGGCCACGGCGCGCGGCAGGGGGGTATGGTTCATCAGGCATCCGGCAAGCTCCCGGCCAAGCTGATCGACGCGGATATCGTGCCGTGGGCCGGCAGGGCGCGTGCGGTCGAGAATGAAATAATCGGTCGAAGCGCCGATATGCGCGCCATCGTTCATGAGAACCGGCAGGCTGGGCTGATGGTCGCCATAGAGCGCGAAGATGCCGCCCTCCTCGTTCAGCCAGCGGGAGCCGGCCAGTTGGCCGATCATCCGGTCGGTGCCCATCAGGCTGTCCAGATAACCGCCCAGCATGGGCGCGAACGGGCTGTCGGTTTCCGCCCGCGCGGACCAGGGGCCGTGATTGGCGACCGTGATGGCGAACAGAAAGACGGGCCGCGTCTCGCGGGCGATGAAATCGTTGATCCAGTCGCCCAGCACTTCGTCGGGCACCAGTTCGCCGCGCCGGGATTCGAACGCCTCGCCGCCGATGAAGTGATCGAAGCCGAGATTGGGCATGACCTTGTGCCGCCCATAGAAGCGGCGGTCATAGGGGTGCACGCACACGGTCAGGTAGCCGGCCTGCCGCATGCGCGCAGCCAGCGTGTCCAGCGGCCGGCGCGCGAAGGAATAATAGGGATTGAACCGGTCCAGCCCCAGATCGGCCGGGGTGGCACCGCTGATGGCCGCGAATTCGCTGCGGGTGGTATTGGCCCCCCAGGAATCGACATCCAGGCGCCCATGCCGCCACGCCTGGTCGCGGCAGGCTTGGAATTCCGTCAGCGGCGACGGCAGGGCCGGGTCCAGCCTGCCGATATCGAAGAACGATTCGGCCTGGACCAGCACGACCGGCGGCTTGTCCGGCGGCACGCTCACGCTACCGAAACGGCAGGCCGCCTGGCGCGCCGGCCGTTCCTGGCGCGAGCAGACGGTATGCGCGGCGAAGCTGCCCAGCATCCCCAGCGTCCTGGCGTCCTCCACCGGGTCGCCGCTGGGCCGCAGCAGGCGGATCACCCTGGCCATGACATTCAGCGACGGCCGCCAGAAATAGGCGGCGATCGGCACGATCAGCAGCAGCGCCCCGACCAGCCGCGACAGGGCCGGGTCGCCCGGCATGGCCGGGGGCTCGATGGAAAACAGCAGCGCCGTCGCCCCCACCAGCAACCCGCCGATCCCATAGAAGATCGCGGGATGGACATAGGGCAGATAGAAGCGCGGATGGGTAAAGACCAGCAGCAGTTCGCTGGCATCGGCAAACACGATCGGCTCGCGCAGAACCGCCCGCTTGGTATGGTCGGCCAGCAGCAGCCCCGCCGCCAGCACCACCCACAGCAACGCCGACGATGCCGGGCGCTGCGTCAGCAACGCCAGCGAGAGCCATAAGATCAGAGCGACCGCCACATCGGGCAGATCGTTCCAGATCGGCCGGAACGGCCTGCAACTCGTGATCCGAAGAATGACAAGTGCGATGATCGCGAGACCCGATACGGCCGCGACAGCCCAGCCGTGCATCCTATGCTCCCGCTTTCCGCGCGCGGCGCGGCGCGGTCATCTGTCGCGTCTGGGCACTCGGGGGCATGCTCGGCAAAATTCGGTTCTCGTCGCGTGGGGATCGATGGGGCATGTCTCTTACCGGGAAGAAGGAGCTTTTGCCATGCCGATGATCTGGCTGGATGCCCGGAACATGAACCGGACTGGTGGCACTGGTGTGGCACGCTATACGGAACTCACCGCCGAATGTCTGGCCGGGGCGGGCATGCAGCCGAGCTACCTCACCGACTACGCCCCCGGCATGGCCCCGGCTAACCCGCACACGCCGGCCCGCCAGATCTGGCGCCGGCTGCAAAGCCTGCGCCCGCATTACCGCGCGACCCTGCACTCTGCGAACCAGGGCGGGGCGGCCGATGGGGCAGGGCAGGCACCCAGTGCGGCAGCCTGGGCGGTCTGTCCCGACATTTTCCGCATCGCCCATGTCAAATTCACGCATCAGGGCACCCTGGCACGGGTCAGGACAGCCGCGCCGCCCGACATCATGCACTGGACCTATCCCCTGCCGATCCGGCTGGAAGGCGCGCGCAACGTGGTCACGGTCCACGATGCCGTGCCGCTGACCCATCCGGACCTGACGGGAATCGACTCCGAACGGTTCCGGCGCCTGATGATGCGCCTGGCCGAAAGCAGCGATGTGATCGTAACGGTTTCCGAAACCGCGCGGCAGGACATCATCACCCAGTGCGGCATCGCCCCGTCGCGCATCCACAACCTCTACCAGGCCGTGACGTTCTCCGAAGACGAACTGCGGCAGGCGCGCGCCGCCCGGCCGCCGGCCCCGCCGGGCTATTTCGTGCATGTCGGCCGGGTCGAGCGACGCAAGAACATCTGCCGCCTGGTCGCCGCCCACGCGCGCAGCGGCACGCGCCGGCCGCTGGTGCTGATCGGCCCCGACGGCGACGACAGGCCGGATTACGCACCGTTCGTCGGCGACACGCCGGTCATCCGCCTGCCCTGGAGCGATCGCGCCACCCTGATCCGGACGATGCAGGACGCCCACGCCCTGCTCTTTCCCTCCCTGGCCGAAGGATTCGGCATCCCGATCATCGAGGCGATGCTCCTGGGCACCCCGGTCCTGACCGCGCGCGGCGGCGCGACCGGCGAGATCGCGACGAAAGACGCCGCCATCCTGGTCGATCCGCTCGATGTCTCCGCCATCGCCGAGGGGATTCGCGTGCTGGATGGCTGGGGCGAGAACGATCCGGCCCGCCTGGCGCTGATTGCCAGAGGGGCGGCCCGCGCCACCCGCTTTTCGCCCGATGCCTATCTCGACCGGTTGCGCGGGTTTTACGATTCACTGATGTGACGCGCGCCATGCCGGCGGGGCCTGGCATGGCTCGTCCGGTGCTTCCTGGAGTTTCAGATGCGTATTCTCGTGACCGGCACGGCAGGTTTCATCGGGTTTCATGTCGCCAGACGGCTGCTGGAAGACGGCTACACGGTCATCGGCATCGACGGGATGACGGATTATTACGACGTTTCCTTGAAACGCCGGCGTCATGCCATCCTGCATCTGTTCGAGACTTTCACGTCCCACGAATTCATGCTGGAGGATGCGCGGGCGCTGGGCGAGGTGTTCGCGCAACAGGCGCCGCAGATGGTCCTGCATCTCGCCGCCCAGGCGGGCGTCTCCCACAGTCTGGACGCACCGGGCACCTATATCGGCTCCAATATCCTCGGCACCTATACGCTGCTGGAGGCCATGCGCCGCAACCCGCCCCTTCATTTCATGATGGCGTCGTCCTCCTCGGTCTACGGGGCGAACGCGGTCCTGCCTTTTTCCGAGGCCCATCGCTGCGATCATCCGCTGAGCCTGTACGCGGCGACCAAGAAGGCGGCCGAAGACCTGGCGCACGCCTATGCCAATATCTGGAGACTCCCCACCACCGTCATGCGCTTCTTCACCGTGTACGGCCCATGGGGGCGGCCGGACATGGCACTGTTCAGGTTCATCGCCAACATCCATGCGGGCCAGCCGGTCACGCTGTACAATAACGGCGAGATGGCACGCGATTTCACCTATATCGACGACGTGGTGGAAGCCGTCCTGCGCCTCTCCAGGGTCGCCCCCGAAAAAGCGGGGGAGAGCGATCCGGGGAGCAGCCCCGTGGCCCCCTATCGCGTGGTCAATATCGGCAACAGCCAGCCCGTCAGCCTGGCGGCATTCGTCGCGGCGATCGAAAAAGCGACCGGCCGGCCATGCGTGCGCCATTATCTGCCGATACAACCGGGCGACGTGCCCCGAACCTGGGCCGACTGCTCGGCCCTCGAGGCCCTGACCGGATTCCGTCCTTCCACGCCCCTTCAAACCGGCGTCGATGCGGTCGTCGCGTGGTACGACGCGCAATACGCGCCTTCCAGCCAGCGATAAACCCACCAGCGAGAAACCCGGGGCCATCCACCGGGGCCGGATGTTTCGGCGCGGAGACGAGCGTGCTAGGAGACGGGCGTGCTAACAGACTGTTTCATAAGTCTTCGACAGGAGGGTGGTGACATGCAGGCAGCACACGGGGGGACCGCCCGACCCTGCTTCGCCCTCCTCTCGGCGGGCCGTCCCCGCGCATGACCGGCTTCCTGCGGATACCGCCCTTCCACCGATCCGTGCCCGTGCTCGCCCGCGCGCGGCAGGACGTAGCACCTGCGTTCCCCGTTCCGGATGCGGAGCGGGAGGAATTGGCCGAGCGGATCTGTCGCGAACGGGTCGGCGGGTGTTTCTGGGCGCCGGCACCCACGCAGCGGCGTCCGGTCCTGGTCGTCCTGTCCCGCACGGCGCGCGCGCGCCATCGCGCCGTGGCCATGCTGAAGCACGTCCTGGCGGCCCATCCCGCGCGGGATGTCCTGCTGGTCCGCCGGGGACTGGCGGAGGTCGCCTCCGGGCTGGCTGGGCGCCTCGGCATCGCGCATGCGCCCTGGCAGAGCGATCCGCATGCGCTGCTCGACGGCGTAACGCGGGTCTATGCCGATTCGGTGGGCGATGTCGTGCGGCTGGCGGCCCTGCGCGGCCTACCTGTCGTGCTTGGGGCACAAGGCGGGCAGGAGCAGCCCTTGCTGCGGGCCGATGTGCTGGCCGATCTTCTGGACCGCACGGATTACGTCAGTCCCTACAGTTCCGCGCCAATCCCCTGTGCCGAGGCGATCACCCTGCTGGCCGACTGGCGCCGCACGATCCTGGTCAACCGCCAGATCGTGGCCTGCCTGGGCATGTCGCGATGGAAGCGGCGGCGCATCGCCGATTTCCTGGCGCAGGCGCCCGGCGCGCCCCCGTTCATCCCGGCTTTTCGCGCCGTCCTGCCGGGCGCCATCGCGGTCTGGGCAACGCGCCTGCCACCGGGGCTGGAGGACGATGCCCGCCGGGCCGGCATGCCTCTCTGGCGCGTGGAAGACGGGTTCGTCCGCTCCATCGGCCTGGGCAGCGCGCTGATGCCGCCATCCTCGATCACCCTCGACACGCGCGGAATCTATTACGATCCCGCGCGGGAGAGCGACCTGGAACATATCCTGGCGACCGCCTCCTTCGGCCCGGCGCTGCGCGCCCGCGCCCGGCGGCTCATCGACTCCCTGGTCCGGCTCGGCATTTCCAAATACGGCAGCGGCCAGGCCGCCCGCGTGTCCGAAACATGGGACAGCGGAGACCGGCGAACGATCCTGGTGCCCGGACAGGTGGCGGACGACCAGTCGGTGCGCTGCGGCGGCGGCCGGATCGGCGGCAATCTGGAACTGCTCCAGGCCGTCCGGCGACATAATCCTGACGCCTTTATCGTCTACAGGCCACATCCTGATGTCGAGGCAACGCACAGACTGGGCCACATGGAGGATTCCGTCGTCATGCAACTGGCCGATCGCATCGACCGGGGCGGGGCGATCCTCGATACGATCGGCCGGGTCGACGAGGTCCATACCCTGACCTCCCTTGCCGGGTTCGAGGCGCTTATGCGCGGACGGCGGGTTGTGACCTATGGCGCGCCGTTCTATGCGGGGTGGGGGCTGACGGTAGACCTGGGGGATGTTCCCGCACGCCGGACACGGCGCCTGTCCCTGGAAGACCTCGTTGCCGGAGTGCTGATTCTGTTCCCGCGCTATCTCGACCCGGTTACGCGACTGCCCTGCGGTCCGGAAGTTCTGATCGACCGTCTGCAAACCCCCGACCTGTGGCGCCCCACGCCATGGATGCGCGCGTTGGCCGCGCAGACGGCGCTGCGCAAGGCATGGGCGCGCATCCGGTCGGCCCGCCCCGTATGAGCGGCAGTGTGGCGCACGGTTCGCGACGGCCGGCCGACATCCTGCCCCGTCCGGTTCTGATGGATATCTCCCGCCTGCTGTCGCGCGCCGGCAGCGCGGTGCCGACGGGGATCGACCGTGTGGAACTGGAATATGCGCTGTATCTCATGCGCTTTCCCGCGTCCCAGGTCATGTTCGTGGCCTTTCACCCGATCGGGCGCATCGGCCTCATGCCGCGCCGGCTGACGGATCGTTTCCTGCGGACCCTCGCGCGGGCCTGGGCGGGCGGCACGCGGCCGTCGCGCACGGCGTCGCTGCTGGCCGGGCTGCTGTTGCAGGCCGCGGCCCTCGGGGCGGCCGGCCGTGCGAAACACCGCCGGACCTACCTGCTGCTTTCGCATCATCACCTGATGCGCGACGACGCGATCGAGGTTTTTCTGAAACGGGCCGATGCCACGATGGCGGTCATGGTCCACGACCTGATCCCGATCGAATATCCCGAATATGCCCGCCCGACCGAACCCGACCGCCATCGCCGCCGCATGGATACCGTGGGGCGGCTGGCGGAGCGCGTGATCGTCCCGTCCCGGCCGGTCGGGGAGGCATTGCGCGATTATCTGGCCCCCCACGGGCCTTGTCCGCCGGTCAGCGTGGTGCATCACGGCTGCCTTGTCCCGTCCAATGGTCCGGCATCGGTGGGCAATCTGGCGCCCGACGCCCC
This sequence comes from Gluconacetobacter sp., assembly GCF_047721585.1. Taxonomy (NCBI): domain Bacteria; kingdom Pseudomonadati; phylum Pseudomonadota; class Alphaproteobacteria; order Acetobacterales; family Acetobacteraceae; genus Gluconacetobacter; species Gluconacetobacter sp. The sequence continues at coordinate 16,495 of NZ_JBDNXE010000039.1, read as the reverse complement.
CTATTTCGTGATCCTGGGCACGATCGAGCCGCGCAAGAACCACCTGCTGCTGCTGAATCTGTGGCGCCAGATGGCGATGGAGGGCGGCACCACGCCCCTGCCGCATCTGGTGATCATCGGCCGACGCGGATGGGAAAACGAGAACATCCTGGACATGATCGAACGATGCCCCGCCTTGCAGGGGGTCGTGCATGAACATGCCACGTTATCCGACCAGGCCGTGGCGGGGCTGGTCCGGGGGGCGCGCGCGTTGCTGTTCCCGTCATTTGCCGAAGGGTTCGGCCTTCCGCTGCTGGAAGCATTGGCAATGGGCGTTCCGTGCCTGTGCAGCGACCTGCCGGTCTTTCGCGAAATCGCCGGGGACCTCCCGGTCTATCTCGATCCATTGGACGGCCCCGGCTGGCGACATGCGATCCGCGAACGGAGCGGGCATGACAGGGGGGCGGCCGCGCAGGCACCCCCGTCATTCGCCGACTGGCCGACCCAGGTGGTGGCCGGCCTCGCCGCCCTGGCCGTGATCGAGCGCGGAAACGGGCAATAGCGGAATCGCCGACAGGCGCGCCATGGGGCGTTCAAGGGACGGACGGACGGGGAAGGTGGGAACGGTTTGCTAAGTTTTCTGATGCTGCAAGGAAATGCCACGCCGTTCTTCTCCGAACTGGCGATTGCGCTCCGGGCAGCCGGCCATCATGTCCGCCGCATTGCCTTCAATGGCGGCGATGTCGTCTTTTCGCACGATGTCACATGGTTTCGCGGGCGCGAGCGCGCCCTGCCTGCCTTCCTCGAAAAGATCATCGCCGAGGACAAGCCGGACGGACTCATCCTGTTCGGCGACTGCCGCCCGATTCATCTCGTGGCAACCGACATCGCGCGCGCGCACGGCATCGCCATCTGGGTGTTCGAGGAAGGCTATCTCAGGCCCGGCTGGATCACGCTGGAGCCCCATGGCGTCAACGGCTTTTCGGCCCTGCCGCGCGATGCCGCGCATATCCGCGAACGGGGCCAGGCACCCTGGCCCCCCATGCATTACAACCCGCATTCCGATTTCCTGCGGCGCGCGGTCTACGATGTTTCCTATCACGGCCTGCGCGTGGCCATGGCGGCACTGTTTCCCCATGCGCGTTTCCATGCGGCGGTCAGTCCGTTCGTGGAATATGCGGGCTGGCTGCGGGACTGGACGGGGCGCCTGGTGCGCAAGCCCAAGGACGCGATCCTGCCCCAGGGGCCGTTCATGCTGGTGCCGATGCAACTGGATGGCGACTACCAGTTGCGGGTCCATTCGCCGTTTCGCGGCATGGCCGAGGCGCTGGAACAGATCCTGGCCTCCTTCGCCGCCCATGCGCCCGACACGCTCTCCCTGGTCGTCCGCCGCCATCCGCTCGATCCGCGCCTGACGGACTGGGAAGGGCTGATCACCCAGCGCACGCGCGCGCTGGGCATCGCGGCACGGGTCTATTTCATGGCCGATGGCCAGCTCGACCCCGTGCTGGACGCCAGCGAAGGGATCGTCACGGTCAACAGCACGGTCGGGCTTCTGGCCCTGCGGCGCGACCGCCCGGTCAAGATTCTTGGCGAAGCCATCTACGATGTTCCGGGGCTGACGTTCCAGGAGCCGCTGGACCTCTTCTGGCGCGCGGCCAGCAGACCCGATGCCGAACTGCTCGATGCGTTCTGCCGCATGCTGATCCAGGAAGTCCTGGTCGAAGGCGATTTCTTCACCCCCGAGGGGCGAGCCCTCGCGGTCGAGGGCTCGGTGCGGCGGATCGTGTCAGCCTATTCCGACAGGGCGCGCAGCGCCTGAGTCACGATCGAGACGGTCTGCGCGATCTGCTCGGGCGTGTGTGAGGCGCTGACGAAGAAGCGCAGCCGGGCCGCCTTCTCCGGCACAGCCGGGTGAATGATGGGCTGAACATTCAGCCCGCGCTCGAACAGCGCCTGCGACAACCGGCCGGCCAGCAGCGAACTGCCGGTGACCAGCGGCACGATGCCGTAGCCTTCCGAGGTGCCGGTATCGAATCCTGCCTCGCGGAACAGACGCAGCAACAGGGTTGCGTTCTCGCGCAGGCGCGCGATGCGCCAGGGTTCCTCGCGGATAATGTCCAGCGCCGCCATCGAGGCCGCCGCATTGGTCGGCGGCAGGCCGACGGAATAGACAAAGCCCGCGGCGGTGCGCTTCAGGTAGGTAATGATCTCGGCCCGGCCGGCAATATAGCCGCCGCACGAGATCAGGCTCTTGCTCAGCGTCCCCATCCACAGGTCGATCGCGTCGGGCGGCACACCGGCCTCTTCGGCAATGCCATGTCCGCGCGCGCCCAGCACGCCGGTCGAATGCGCCTCGTCCACCAGCGTCATGCAGTCGAATTCGCGGGCCAACGCCACGAAGGCCGCCAGATCAGGGATGTCGCCATCCATGCTGTAATGGCCTTCAAGCACCAGCAGCGCGCGCTTGTGCGCTCGGCGATGCATCCACAATTGCTCGCGCGCCGCCGCCACGTCGTTATGCGGAAACGCGATGCGCCGCGCACCCGACAGGATCGCGCCCTGGATCAGGCTGTTATGGGCCAGCGCATCATGGATGATCAGGTCGCCCGGCCGCATCAGTTGCGCCAGCGTGGTCACGTTGGTCGCGTGGCCCGACACCATCACCACGCAATCCTCGGCGCCATGCCAGTCGGCCAGCGCCCGCTCCAGTTCCCGATGGAACGGCCGCTCGCCAGAGACCATGCGGCTGGCGGAAACCGTCGTGCCGTAGCGGTGCAGGGCCGCTTCCACCTGGGCGATGACGCGCGGATCGCCATTCAGCCCCAGATAATCGTAGGACGAGAAATTGATGTATTCCCGCCCGTCGATCAGGGTGGTGGCGGCGGCCAGCCCGTCATGCTGGCGAAAGAACGGGTCGGAAACGCCCAGCGCCGCCGCCCGCTTGGCGATGAACTCCATTTCCTCCACGCCGGGCAGCGACCAGCCGCGCGTGCTGCTCTCCGCCGGTGCGCCGCCCGACAGGCTGGCCAGCAGCTTGATGCGTTCGCCCAGCCGCCGGCCGAATTTCGGTCCTGTCATCGAGTCGTTTCTTCTTCGTTCGAAAACACGGGCTCGGGCGTCCCGGTCCCTTCGGCAACCTCGCCGGCCTCGACCACCACGTTCCGTTCCTCGTCCGAGGCCAGATGGCGCGCCATCACGGCCTCGTCCGGCGTGGCGGCGGCGGCTTCCTGCCCCTTGTTGCCCAGCAGGGTGGAGACCTGGCGCGCAACGCGCCGCACCGTCATTTCCTGCCAGGCAAAGCCGGGCAGCGACACGCCCAGCCGGCGTTCCAGCCCCAGCGCCAGTTCGACCGCCGTCAGCGAATCCATGCCCAGTTCAGCCAGCGGCTGGTCCAGGGGCAGGGCCTCGCGGTCGGTCTGCATGATGCGGGTCAGCTCGCCCAGGATCAGGTCGGCGACGATCTCTTCCCGCCGTTCCTCGGTGGCCGTGGCCAGCAGGCTCATCAGGTCGCCGCTATCGCCGTCTTCGTCCCGGCGCCGCGCCACGGCGCCGAACAACGGCTCGCTCAGGATCGGCAGGCTGCCCGTGGCCTGCCAGTCCATTTCCGCCAGCACCGGCCAGGGGTCGGACGAGGCCAGCAGGTCGGGCAGGGCATCCAGCGCCGCCATCGCGCGCATCGAACGCGCGCCCAGCCGCCGGTCCAGCGCCTCGCGCGCCGCTTCGTTGCGTTCCAGGAAACCCGCATCGGCGATCGGCCCCCAGCGCACGGCGCAACCGGGCAGGCCCGCATCCCGCCGGCGCTGGATCAGCGCCTCGACCGCCGCATTGGCCGCCACATAGGCACCCTGACCCGGCGCGCCGAGCGTGATGGTGGCGGAGGAGAAGACCAGGAACAGCGCCAGCGGATCATCCCGCGTCAGCGCGTCCAGCGACAGCGCGCCGGCCAGCTTGGCCTGTACCGAAGCCGTCACCTGTTCTTCGGATAGCGTCGCCACCAGCCCGTCCGCCACCGTCACGGCGGCATGCACGATCCCGCCCAGAGGCGGCATGGTGGCGCGGATCTCGGCAATCAGCGCCGCCAGCGCCGCATGGTCGGTCACGTCGCAGGCCCGCACCTCCACGGTCCGCGCACCGGCTTCCAGCAGCGTTTCGCGCAACGCCGCCACGCCTTCGGCCGCCGGCCCGCGCCGGCTCACCAGCACCAGATGGCGCGCCCCACGGGTCACGAGCCACCGCGCGGCCCGCGCGCCGAAGCCGCCGGTCCCACCCGTCACCAGCATGGTGCGGTCGGCCGGCAGATCCAGCGCGGGCGGCACATGCACCGGTCCCCTCGTCAGCACGATCTTGCCGACATGCGCCGAGGTCCGCATCAGCGCGAACGCATCCGTCGCGGCCGAGGCCGGGAAGGCGGTATAAGGCAGCGGCCCGATCGCCCCATCCTCAAGCAGCGTATGCAGGCGGTCGGTCACGGTCGAAACCAGGTCCGGCCGGTGCCGCACCAGCGCATCCACGTCGATCGCGTGGTAGCTGACATTCTGCCGCAGCGGGCCGATACCGACGCGCGTATTGGCCAGGAAGTCGCGCTTGCCCAGTTCCAGGAAGCGGCCGAACGGGCGCACCAGTTCCAGGCTGCGCTCCATGGCCTCGCCGCTCAGGGCATTGAGCACCACATCCACACCCAGCCCACCGGTCGCGGCCAGCACATCGGCCCCGAAGCGCAGCGACCGGCTGTCCAGCACGGTCTCGATCCCCAGTTCGCGCAGGGCCGCCCGCTTGGCGGGCGAGCCGGCGGTGGCGATGATGCGCGCGCCGACATGGCTGGCGTACTGAATGGCCGCCAGACCGACACCGCCGGCGGCGCCATGGATCAGGATCGTCTCGCCCGCCCGCAACTGGCCAACGGTCTCCAGCGCATAGAGCACGGTCAGATACGTCACGGGGATGGTCGCACCCGCCGCGAAGGACAACCATTCCGGCAGCGCGAAGACGCTGCGCCGGTCGGTCACCACCCGGCTGGCATGGGCGGCGGCGGCCAGCGCCATCACCCGGTCGCCGGGGGCAAGGTCGGTCACCTCCGCACCCACCGCCAGCACGGTCCCCGCACATTCCATGCCCAGCGTGGCGCCGGCAAAACCGTCCAGCAGCAATTCGTCAGGCAACATGCCGATGGCCGAGAGCACATCGCGATAGTTCAGGCCGCTGGCCTGCACGTCGATCACCACGTCGCGCGGACCGGGTTCGACCCGAGGTTCCGGCATCCAGCACAACCGGTCCAGCGGGCCGGGCACGGGCTGGATCAGCCGCACATCCCCCTGCGGGCCGGCGGCGCGGGCCGGCAGACCCTCGCGCAGGCGGCGCACAAAGCGTCCGTCCGCCGTCCAGCGCACTTCGCGCTCGTCATCGGTCGCATTGCGCTCCGCGTCCAGCGCCGCCGCAACCGCCGTCTCCGACAGGCCGGCGGACAGATCGATCCGGCGACAGCGCAGGGCAGGGAACTCGTTGGCGATCGTCCGGCCCAGGGCAATACGCGCGGCCTCATGCGGCGTGGCCGCCGCATCGCGGGTCACGATCGCCAGGCACTCTCCGGCTTCGGCGGCGGCACGGGCATCGCGGGCCAGCGCCAGCATCGCCTGCGCGGTGCGCGCGGTGTCATCCCCGGCATCCTGCGCGGGAGCATGCGACACGCGAATCACCGGGGCGGCCGAGACGGCCTCACCCTCGGATTCTTCCGCCTCGATCGCGACCGCCGCCAGCAGGGCAAGCGGGAAGGGCGCCTGGGCGGGCACGCTTTCGGCCACCGCGCGCAGGCGGTGCGGCAGGTCGCGCCAGGCGCCGATCGTCAGCAGCGGCTCGGGCGACAACGCGCGCAAGGTGGCCCATCCCGCATCCTCGGCGGCTTCCACCACCAGGATCAGGCCGCCCGGCGCCAGCCGATCGGCATGGGCCAGCGTCGCCGCCGGCACCTGGCCATGCAGACCGGGCGCATAGGCAACCAGCACGTCATACGCACCGGCCGGCACGGTCTCGGCCATGACGATGCCGGGCAGATGCGCCAGCACGCTCGGCCGCAGCCGCGCCTGCCGCTCGCGGTTCGGCTCCAGGATCGTGTAGTCCAGCCGGCCCGGCAGGTCTGCCAGACGCGGAACGAGCTGCCGCGTCAGCGCGGCGCGGTCGGCATGCAGTTCCAGCACGCGCAGCGGGCGATCCTGCGGCCAGTCCCGCGCATAGGCCGCGATGGTGGTCGCGATCTGCTCGGCCGCCAGTTCCACACTGCGACCGGACAGCAACTGCCGGAACGCCACGTCGGGGAAGGCATCGTCGGCGGCAACCGCCGCATTCTTCCGCTCGTCGATCCACGCCAGCAGCAAAGCCGCCGGCAACCATTGCGGCAGGTCGAGGAAAAGCGTCTGCCACAACCGCGCGGCATCCGGAGCATCGCCGGCCGGCGAAGTCTGTCCAGACAGGATCGTATGCGCCAGCAGTCCGGCATCCTTGTCGTCCGCATCGCCGACCGGCGTTTCCATGGCCGGGCGCAGCGCCAGAAACCGCTCGTCGGAGAGCGGAGCCGACGCCACGGGAGACGGCAGCCAGACCTCGTGGAAACTGCGCTCGGCCACCGGCACCGGCCGTTCGCCCGGCATGCGGGTAAACCAGCAGCCGGTCGCCGACAGCACGGCACGGCCGCTGGCATCCAGCATCACGATGTCGGCCTCGGTCTCGCGCGGGCCGGATGTCGTCACGGCAGCCTGTCCACGGGCAGCCGGCCCGGCCGACAGGTCCAGCCGGATCACGTCGAACTTACGCGGCAGCGGCGCTTCGGCCGCATCGGCATGGTTGACCGCCAGCCCGACCAGCGCCTGGAAAGTCCCGTCCAGCGCCGTCGGGTCCAGGGTCAGCCCGTCGAGCGGCGCCGCGCCCGTCAGGGTCGCCTCGACCCGCCCCTCGGCCATCGAAATCGCACCGACACGGCGGAAAGCCGGCCCATAAGCCAGTCCGGCGGCACGCGCGACGGCATAGAGCGCATCACCGGTCATGTCGGTATCGGTCGCGGCCGCCGGCAGGGCCGCGGGCGCAACCGGCGACAGGCCGGCACGCGCGGTGGCATGGCGCGTCCAGACCGCGTGCGACAGCCGGGGCCGGCTGTCGATGGTCACCGCGCCGTCCGCCGCCAGCCGCACCCGGATCTCGCGCAACTGCGTCTGTTCGATGATCACCGGACGCAGGATCTGGAAATCGCGCAATTCCAGAATCTCGGCCTCGGGCCACGTCGCCCGCGCGGCGGTAAAGGCGAATTCGATCAGGCAGGCAGCCGCCAGAACGATCGTCTCGCCCACCTTGTGGTCGGCCAGCCAGGGCTGCACCGCGCCATCCAGATGCGCGGTCCACTCGCTGGCATCCGCCTTGCCATGACCGCCCAGCAGGGGATGCGTACCCTGCTGGTTCCACAGCACGGCCAGCGCTTCCTCGGTCGGTTCATACCAATGCCGCTCGCGCTGCCACTGCACGCCGGGCAGGCCCCGCACATGCGCCGGCCCCGCGAAATGCGCCGCGGACAGAATGTCGCAGCCCGCCGCGAAACATGCCAGCGCGGTGCGCGGGAACGGATCGGTCGTAATCTTGGCCGGCACCGCCGGCATCACGCGCGACTGCGTATCGCCCCCCCGCAGAATGTCGCGCAGATAATGCTGGAGCACCGGACGAGGGCTGATCTCGATAAAGACCGAGCCCCCTTCGGCCGCCGCCTGACGCACCGATTCCGCAAACAGCACCGGCGCGCGGACATTCCGCCACCAGTAATCGGCATCGGGCAGGACCGTGAAAGGCTGGCTGGTCACGGTCGAGATCATCAGTCGCTCGGGCTGGCGTGCGGTGATCGCACCCAGATCGCGGATCAGCGCCTCGGCAATCCGGTCCATATGGCTGCTATGATACGCATACCCCACCTTCAGGCGGTGGATCAGCAGTGAGGAACTGCCCTTCGCCGCTTCCAGTCGGTCCAGCGCCTCGGCCTCGCCGGCCACCGCCAGCGCGTTGGGTGCGTTGAAGGCCGCAATCTCCAGCGTCGGCCCGGCTTCGGCCAGAAGCCGCCGCGCCTCCTCGGCATCGCCATGGAGCGCGATCATGCCCCCACCGGGCGCGGTGGCCTGATGGCGGCTGCGCAGCGCAACGATGCGCGCGGCCTCGTCCATCTCCAGCATGCCGGCATGCACGCCGCCCGCGATTTCCCCGACGCTATGGCCAACGACGATATCGGCCTTGAGTCCCTGCTGTTCCAACCCGCGCAGAACGCCGATCTGGAACGCAAACAGCATCGGCTGGGCGACATCGGCCGGATCGGCCGACCAGTCGCCCGAGCGCATCGCCTCCAGAACCGACCAGCCGAGATGCGGACGCAATGCCACATCCGCCTCCGCCACTCCGGCGGCGAAAACGGGGCTGATCTCCAGCAGATCCCGCCCCATGCCCGAGAACTGGCTGCCATTGCCGGAAAAGACAAAGACGGTGCGCGCCTGCGCAAGGGCCTGCCCGGTGACGACATCGGCCTGGGCGCGGGTCTCCACCCACGTCGCCAGCGCCGCGCGCATCTCCGCCGCGTCCCCACCGGGAACGCCCAGCCGATGCGGCAGGTGGGCGCGTCGCGTCGCCACGCCGCGCAGTTCGGAATCGGTCCAGGTCCGCGTGGACCAGACCCGCGCGAGACTGGCCAGACCAGCCTCGGAACGCGCGGACAGCAGCAACGGCACGGCATCGTCCGACGCCGGCGCGGCGGCCGGCGCGTCTGCCGGTTCGATCGGCGCGCTGGCCAGAACCACATGGGCATTGGCGCCGCCGAAACCGAAATTATTGACCCCGGCAATCAGCGGGCCATCGTCAAGCGGACGCGCCTCGGTGACGACTTCCAGATTAAGCTCGGCGAAGGGAATGGCCGGGTTCGGGTTCGCGCAATGCAGCGAGGCGGGCAGGCGCCGGTTCTGGAGCGCAAGCATGGCCTTCAACATGCTGACCAGGCCCGATGCCGGTTCCAGATGGCCGAGATTGGTCTTGATCGAACCGATCGGCAGCGCCGTGGCGCGCAACTGGCCCAGGGCCTTGCCCAGCGCCGTCGTCTCGACCGGATCTCCCGCCTGGGTGCCGGTGCCGTGGGCCTCCACGAAGGCGACCTGATCCGGCGAGACACCGGCCCGGTCATAAACTTCGCGCAACAGATCGGCCTGGGCCTGGGCACTGGGGAAGGTCAGGCCCGGCGTCCGCCCATCGGCATTGATCCCGCTGGCCATGATCACCGCGCGAACATCGTCGCCATCCCGCCGCGCCGCCGACAGCGGCTTGAGCAGCAGCATGACGCCGCCCTCGCCACGGACATAGCCATCGGCATCGGCACTGAAGGCATGGCAACGCCCGGTCGGGGACAGCATGCTGGCCGCGCAGAAGCCGATGAAGGGATAGGGCGTCAGCAGCATGCTCACACCGCCGACCAGCGCCACGTCCGTGCGGCCCGCGCGCAGATCCTCGCAAGCCTCATGCAGGGCGAACAGCGACGACGAGCACGCCGTATCGATGGTCATGCTCGGCCCATGCAGCCCCAGCGCATACGACACGCGATTGGAGAAGATGCTCAGCGTGTTGCCGGGCATGAAATAGGCGTTGCCCGACGAAGGGTCGGTCAGGCGCAGATTGGCATATTCCAGGCCCGACGCGCCGACATACACACCGGCCGACGCGATGCGCTCCGCCGTAGTGCCGGCATCTTCCAGGGCTTCCCAGGCCAGTTCCAGCAACAGCCGTTGCTGCGGGTCCATCTGCCGGGCCTCGCGGGCCGAAATGCCGAAAAAGGCGGCATCGAACAGTTCGATCTCGTCCAGGGTCGAGGCACGGGTGGCATAGAACTTGCCCGTCTCGCCGCGACGAGGATGCCAGTAATCCCTTAATGGAAAGCGATTCTCCGGGATCGGCCGCACGCTTTCGCGTTCCTCGTCCAGCAGCTGCCACAGGCTGGTAACGTCCGGCGCCCCGGGAAGGCGGCAGGATGCGCCGACGATGGCGATGGGCTCATCCCGAGTAGTGGTCTTGGGCTCGGACGTCGAACTGTTATGCATGAAGAGATATGTGTCCCAATGCGATGATCGGATTACGATGTAACGCGGTCGGGTCGGGGGGAAAAGCCATATCGGCGTTGAAAAAATAGTTCCGCGCGTTTCATGTGCTTCCCTCGCCCGTAAACAAGGCGTCAATGTCGGAACAGGCAATGGTCTTCTGCTGTAAGTATATGGTGGAATACGAACTTCAGATTTCCAGCGACTGCCAGCTATCACGTTTTGCCTAAATTTTAGTCATATTCTCGCCTATTGAAACGGCATCTGTCATGATTGCCCGACAGGAGCCACGCGCGTCCGGACATCGAGCCTGACCGGCGGTGCCGGCATCTGGCTGTCCATTCCCGGCGATTGGCAGTCATGCAACGCTTTACGACAGTCTGGCATCGTCTGGCCGACCTTCAGGCGATCACCGCGCTTCTCTCCTTCGGTAGCCGCCGCCGGTAAAACGAACAGGCCCGCCGACCAGCCACGTACCGGGCTCTGTAGGTACAAATTCTTTAATATCTGTGTTCTTTTTATGTCTTCTGGCGGCTGGGGGCCGAAACGACCCTCTCCATGCAGGCGCGTGGAAGACATATCAGCATCCCGCTCGCCAGACACGCCGGGAAAGCAGGGCAGGGAGCGTGAAACGCATCCCGGCGCAATGATGGTGTCCGCGGCGGGATTCGAACCCACGGCCCCAGGATTCATCCCACTTCGGCTTTCACCGCCGCCATCCGAAAATGGCGTTCGTGGTCTGGACTGTCCCTTCACCCTAAGCCCGAAGGCCGACAGGTGCCGCCCGTCCAGTCTCTACACCTTCCCGGCAGGACCGGGCTTGGCTCGGGATCGGCACGACACACGGTGTCAGAGCGTTCCCCGAATTTGAGCGGATCCGTCATGAGGTTTCCCGCCATGACGCCCAATTTGAAAACCAGGAATCCTGTGCTCTATCCTGCTGAGCTACGCGGACACACGCTCTGCTTCTAGCCGAGCACAGGGATTCGGGCAAGCGCCTCCGCGGCCGGAAGGCGCGTCAGCGGTCGCGGCGCAGCATCGAAGCGGTCGCGGCCAGCCGCGCGATATGCCGGCGGCATAATGCCAGGTCGGGCGACCCGGTCTGCTTGCAGTCCTTCTCCAGCGCCTGGGTCTGTTCGGCGGCATCCATCAGACGCTCGGCGCTCCAGAGCGACAACGCCTGGCCAAAGGATTCGGTCCGCTTGAAGAACACGGGCGGCCGCAATCCCCGCATCGCATCCGCCCGGCTCTGCCCCGAATCCATCGCGATCCGCGCGCGCCTCAGCCGGTGCAGGTGCGACAGCAGCGCCCGCGCAACGGCGATCGGACTGGTGCCTTCGGCCAGCGCCCGCTCGATCGCGGTATCGGCGCCGGCCCGATCGCCGGCGGTGGCGGCATAGGCCGCATCTTCCAGCGACACGCCGGCGGCATCGCCGATGCAGGTACGCACATCGTCCAGCGTCAGATGCCCGCCCCGCCCGGCATAGAGCGCCAGTTTCTCAACCTCGCCCCGCATCGCGGCCCGATCCGGCCCCAGCAACCCGGCGAACCACGCCAGCGCATCGGCGTCGATGCGGATCTCCTCTTCCCCAAGGCTCTGGCGAATCGTGCCTTCCAGCGCCCGGCCTTCCTCGGGATAACAGCCGATGGCCGCGCAACCGGCCTGGGCTTCGACCAGCGCGCGCAGGCGCGAGCGACTGGCAAGGCCGGGGGCTTCGATGATGACCAGCGTATCGGACTCGCGGGCCAGGCTGGCCTTCAACGGCGCCGTCAGACTGTCTCCCCCGTCGCGCACCCAGACGACCCGCCGCCCGCCGCTGAGGGAAAGAGAGAAGATTTCCTCTTCCAGCCGCTCCGCCGCATCCCGGTCCAGCACCGCGACGCGAAAGGGATCGTCCAGTTGCGGGGCAATGGCGGTCGCGGCCTGGCGGGCGCGCTCGCGGATCAGCCCGGTATCCTCGCCATGCAGCAGAATGGCCCTGAGCGCGCCGGGCTCGCGCAGGACCCTGGCGACCGAGCGCGCGTCGATCTTCACTGGCTGTTGACTGTTCCGTTGCCCGGATCGCCGCCCGCCGTGCCGGACGGATCAGGCGAGGACCGGCCGATAGCCATGCCCGGCAGACCATCTTCACCGACCGACTGACGCGGGATTTCGGTGCTGGAATTGGGCATCACGTTCGGGTCGACATAGGTTGCCTGCGGCATCACCGTCCGCTGGGCGGGGGCGGCATGGGTCCTGAACCAGATCGCAAGCTGCTGGGTAATCCGGTCGGCGACCGCCTGGGCCACCCGGCGCGCCAGCGCGGTCTGGTTCAGGTTCTGGGCGAAATACTGCTCGAACGTCTCGTTTTCGCCGTCCATGACCTGGGTATCGCCCTGGGTCACCAGCATCGGGGTGGGCGCGACGGTATAGAGCACCCAGTGCGCGTGGGCGGTGGCACGGGTCCGGCCGGTCGTGTTGTCCGAATGGATGTCGATCGCTTCGTTCATCACATAGGAATTGACGCGCAACGTATAGCCGTTCGGGTCTTCCTGCTCGGCTCCGGCCAGGTTCTGTTGCAGGAACAGCCGCAATTCCTGCCCGTACCGTTCAGGGATGCTGGCCACGTAGATCTGGCGCAACTGATCGGGGATCGTCCCACCCGCGGCAGTGCTGCCGGCCGGCGACCCATACAGGGGCTGAAAGCCGCACCCGCCCAGCATCGTCACCATGGCCATCAGCACCGCCCGCCGCAGCGGGCGAGACGAACGGGGCGCGTCGGGACGGGGCAGATGCGGCATCCGATCAGCCCGCGATCACGAAATTGACGATGCGGTTGGGCACATGAATGCGCTTGACGATGCGCTTGCCCTCCAGCAGCCGCGCCACATTGGGCTCGTTTTCCGCCAGGGCGATCACCGTCTCGGCCGGCGCATCGGGCGGCGCGGCCACGGTCCCACGCAGCTTGCCCATGATCTGGACCGCGATGGTCAGCTCGCGCGCCACCAGCAATTCCGGTTCGGCCACCGGCCACGGACGATCGACGGCCGGCGCCTGGCCGGGCTCCAGCAGGGCCAGCATCTCTTCCGCCTGATGGGGCACCATCGGCGCGGCCAGCAGGCACAGGCTCAGCGCGGCCTCGCGCCGGGCATACGCCATGCCGGCATCGTCGGCCGCGCGCTCGGCATCCGCCAGGGCGGAGGTCAGCTCATGCAAACGCGCCACCGCCACGTTGATCGCAAAGCCTTCCAGCGCCTCGCTCACGGCCGCGATGGCACGATGGGTGGCCCGGCGCAGCGTGTCGGCGGCTTCAGAGAATGCAGTCTCCGGGGCCGCCTCCGGGGCAGCAGCGGCCGGAACGGTCTCGGCCACGACCCGCACCACGCGATAAAGCCGTTGCAGGAAGCGCGCCGCACCGGCCACGCCAGCCTCGGTCCACTCCATGTCGCGTTCCGGCGGGCTGTCCGACAGCACGAACCAGCGCGCGGTATCGGCCCCGAACCGCTCGATGATCGCCACCGGCGCCACGGTGTTGCGCTTGGATTTGGACATCTTCTCAACGCGGCCGATCGTCACCGGCGCACCGGTTTCCCGATGCACCGCGCCATCGCCGCGCCGCTCGACCTCTTCGGGATACAGCCACAGCCCATCGGTATCGCGATAGCTTTCGTGATTGACCATCCCCTGGGTGAACAGACCGTCGAACGGCTCGTCCAGCCCCAGATGCCCCGTCTCCCGCATCGCCCGCGTAAAGAAACGGGCATAGAGCAGATGCAGGATCGCATGTTCGATCCCGCCGATATACTGGTCGACCGGCAGCCAGCCATCCGCCGCCGGGCGCACGGTCGGCGCGGCCGCGTGCGGGGCGGTAAAGCGGGCGAAATACCACGAACTGTCCACGAAGGTGTCGAACGTGTCGGTCTCGCGCGTGGCGTCGGCGCCGCAGCGCGGACAGGCGACATGCTTCCAGGTCGGATGATGGTCCAGCGGATTGCCCGGCCGGTCGAACGTCACGTCCTCGGGCAGGGTAACGGGCAACTGGTCGTCGGGCACCGGCACCGGGCCGCAGGCGGCACAATGAATAACCGGAATCGGACAGCCCCAGTAGCGCTGGCGCGAAATGCCCCAGTCCCGCAGCCGCCAGTTCTCGACTCCCCGGCCGACACCCAGCCCTTCCAGGCGGCTGATGGCCTCGGCCCGCGCCGCCCTGGTGTCCAGCCCGTCCAGAAAGCCGGAATTGATCATCGTGCCGTCACCGTCCCACGCCTTGGCGGTGATGGCGAAGGTCGATGCATCCTCGCCCGGCGGCAGAACGACGGGGCGGAAGGTCAGGTGATAGGCGTTGGCGAAATCCAGATCCCGCTGGTCGCCGCACGGACAGCCGAAAATGGCGCCGGTGCCGTAATCCATCAGCACGAAATTGGCGATCCAGACCGGAAAGCTTTCGTCGGGTATGAACGGATGCGACACACGCAGGCCGGTATCGAACCCGCGCTTCTCGGCCTTCTCGATCGCCTCCTCCGAGGTCCCGAGGCGGCGGCATTCGGCGATGAAGGCGGCGGCGTCCGCATTGTCGCGCGCAACCTTCGCGGCCAGCGGATGGTCGGGCGCGACGGCCAGGAACGCCATGCCGAACAGCGTGTCGGGCCGCGTGGTATAAACCTCGACCGAATCCAGGTCGGTATCGTACCCTTGGGGCGGACTATGCAGCCCGAAGCGCACGCGCGCGCCGACCGAACGCCCGATCCAGCGCTCCTGCATGACGCGCACCCGCTCCGGCCAGCGCGGCAGATGCGACAGCCCCTCCAGCAGGTCGGGCGCGAATTTGGTGATGCGCAGGAACCATTGCGAGAGCTTCTTCTTCTCGATCAGCGCGCCCGAACGCCAGCCGCGCCCGTCCACCACCTGCTCGTTCGCCAGCACGGTATGGTCCACCGGGTCCCAGTTCACCCAGCTTTCGCGCCGCTCGACCAGATCGCCCTGAAGCATGTCCAGAAACAGCTTCTGCTGCTTGCCGTAATATTCGGGCAGGCAGGTCGCGATCTCCCGGTCCCAGTTGAACGAGAAGCCCAGCCGCTTCAGCGTCCCGCGCATGGCGGCGATATTGTCCAGCGTCCAGGTCTGCGGATGCACGCCGCGCTCCCGCGCCGCGTTTTCCGCCGGCAGGCCGAAGGCGTCCCAGCCCATCGGATGCAGCACCGAAAACCCCTTGGCCCGCTTGAAGCGCGCCACCACGTCGCCCAGCGTGTAGTTGCGCACATGCCCCATATGAAGCTGCCCCGACGGATACGGGAACATCTCCAGCACGTAATATTTGGGGCGGTCGGCCGGCGGCACGTCGGGCACGTCGAAGGCGCCCGCCCGCTCCCACTCGGCCTGCCAGCGCGGTTCGGCCGTGCGGAAATCGTAGGAAGCGGGGGTCATTTCAGTCATGTCAGGGTCCAGGAGCACGGGCCGGGGCGTCACGGTCTGTCACGACCGGCCGATACGAAGCAGAAGGATGCCGGGCAACGGCCCGGCATCGTCCCCGGCGCGGGAACGCCGGGGGAAGGGGCTTACTTGCCGCCGCCATTATCGGCGCGAAGCTGCCGCGCCCGGATCAGGATTCGCGTCGTGATGTCCGACACCGTGTTCGGGGCAACCGGCGTATCGACCCACTGCCCATCCGTGAACGCCTGGCGGAAGACCGACACGCGCAGCGCGTCCGACCGCAGATTGCGCGACAGCACATAGGCCGTGATCTTGAAGCGTTCGTTCTTGGTGGCCGGCGGGGTGTACCAGTCCGTCAGGATCACGCCGCCGATGGCATCGGCCGAGGCGAAGGGCATGAACGACAGCGTATCGATCGCACCGCGCCACAGATAGGCATTCACGCCGCTCTTGCCGATCTGGTCGTCGCCGCCGCTGGCGGAGCGGTCCTGGGTGATCAGATGGTTCTGCGGCATCGCCAGCCCCGCGTCCGCGCGGCGCGGCGAGGAACATGCGGTCAGGCCCAGAATCGGGGAAAGGGCCAGCACGCCCAGCAGGCGGGCCGATGGCGAAAGGCGGTGAATGGCGGATGGCGGTCGAACGGTCATGTTGCCCCTGTGGTCCCCTCGGGTCTGGCCCCGCTGATGGATCGGCGGCCGTGGCGGTTCCTGCCCGTCCGGGGCCGGCGGTCGGACCACGGTTCAGCCGGTTTCACTGCCGTCTTCATATCCCGGAGCGCCATCCCCGCCAAGCCGGGCGGTGATTTTCTCCCTGCCGCACGCGCGGGCAACCAGGTCCCGGCGGCAACGGACGACCGGCAAGACCATCCCGAGCCTTGCCTTCACGGGTCCGGCCGGTTTGAAAAGACCCATCAGGCCGGGCCGCGCGGGGAGTCGCCGCGCGACGGCACGAAAGATTCGGCATGAAAGATTCGGAGGGGCGGCGTGGCAGGCATCGCGGGCAGGGGGGC
>NZ_JBDNXE010000038.1:0-34724 GCF_047721585.1 Gluconacetobacter sp. | reverse complement strand
GCACCATCACGCCGTGGGTCGTGCAGGTGGACCGGCTGGGGCAGGCGCAGGTCGTTGCCCCGGCCACGTCCGGCTACATGCCCGCCGATCCGCAGATCGCCTGGTATCTGGCGCAGTTCGTCCATGACGTGCGGTCCCTGTCTTCGGATGCCGTGGTTGTCCGGCAGAACTGGCTGCGCGCCTATGATTTCACCACCACGTCCGGCGCTGTGGCCCTCAATGATTATGCCCGCCTGAATGATCCGTTTTCGCGGATCGGGCACGAGCAGGTCGAGCTGGACATCGCCTCGGTGATCCGGGCCTCTCCCGGAAGTTTCCGGGTGGCCTGGACGGAGCGCCATTACCGTGACGGCGCGTTCACCGGCACCGAACGCTGGACCGCCATCGTCTCGGTTGTTCTGCGCACCCCGCGCGACGCGGATCATCTGCGGAAAAACCCGCTCGGAATCTACGTCTCTGCCATCAACTGGTCGAAGGAACTCGGGCAATGATCCGTCGCGCTCTTCGTGCTTTGCCGTTGCTAACCCTGCCCCTGGCGGGTTGCGCGCAACAGTACCATCCACCCGTCATACGATATGACGACGCGGCCCAGGCCACGCTCCTGCCTGATCCGCCGAAGCCTGTGCGGGTGGCGGAGGTGCCACAGCCACTCCCGCTGCCGGGCCAGCTCAAGCCGCTTCCGCCCTTACGGCGTACCCATGTCGTGCCCGAGGCGGCTGACCCTACCGTGCGCGTGACCCAGGCCAATCTTGCCGCTCGCATCCAGCCGACGCGGGCCGGTTACGTGAACGCGGTGCAGGTTTACCCCTACAGCGCGGGAGCGCTCTATCAGGTCTATGCTTCGCCCGGCGAGATCACCGACGTTATGCTCCAGCCGGGTGAAAAACTGGTGGGTACCGGCCCGGTCGCGGTGGGTGATACCGTGCGCTGGATCGTCGGCGATACCACCAGTGGCGCGGGCACGACCAGGCGCGTGCATATCCTGGTCAAGCCGACGCGACCGGATCTCATCACCAATCTGATCGTCAATACCGACCGGAGGAGCTACCTTGCCGAACTGCGGGCGACACCCACGACCTATATGGCGTCGGTGTCCTGGGATTATCCCGAGGACGACCTGATTGCCCTGCATCGGCAGGACAGCGACGCCGATGATGCAGCCCCGGTGGATGCGGGGCTGGATCTGAATGCGCTGAATTTCCGTTACGCTATTCAGCCGGTGAAAGGTGGCACGCCGCCCTGGCTGCCCAGCCGGGCGTTTGACGATGGCCACAAGGTCTATATCGCGTTTCCGTCCGGTATCGGGCAGGGCGAACTGCCGCCGCTGTTCGTGTTGGGGGCCGATGGCGGGCCGGAATTGGTGAACTACCGCGTCCGGCAGAACTGGATGATCGTCGATCGCCTGTTTGCCGCCGCCGAATTGCGGCTGGGCGACAGGCATTCCGAGCAGCGGGTACGGATCGTGCGCACGGATGGCAGGAAGTCATGAGCGGCGCGGAAGAGCGCCCGGAAGGGAATACGGGAGCCACCACAAGCGGAAGCGGAACAGGACCATCATCCCCGCCGCCCTCTCCCGATCTGCGGCTGCGCGCGCAGCGTCCGCCGGTGGTCCGGCTCTCGCGCCCCGTCATCTGGACGCTGGGTGGTGCGGGGATGCTCGCGATCGGTCTTGCGCTGGGCTACGCGCTGCAAAATGGTGCGCAGAAGGGGCCGCTCCAGGGGGCACAGGACACCGACACCCGCCCCTCGGCCGACGGGCTGGCCGCACTCCCCAATGACTATACCGCCACCCCGAAACTCGGGCCGCCTTTGCCCGGCGATCTCGGCAAGCCGATCCTCGATGCACAGCGGAACGGTCGCGCGGGACCGGTTTCCGGCATGGGAGACCGGCGTGGCGATCAGGAGATCGAGGCGGCACGCACCAGCAGGCTCTTCGCGCAGATCGAGGCGCGGGAGGGCCAGGCTGCGCAGACGATTCCGGTCATGGCCACCGCTCCCGGAGCACAGGCATCACCGACCGGCCCCGACCAGCAGACCGGCAATCGCGCCTTTCTGGCAGGTCAGCCGGATCGCGCGACGGTCAGCCCGGACCGGATCGTATCTCCCGCCTCGCCCTATATGCTCCAGGCCGGGACCGTCATTGCCGACGCGCTGAACACGAAGATCAGTTCCGATCTGCCCGGCCAGATCGTGGGGCATGTGACCCAGAACGTCTATGACAGTCCGACAGGCCGGTTCTTGCTCGTCCCGCAGGGTAGCACCCTGTTCGGAGCCTATAACAGCGGCATTTCCTTCGGGCAGCAGCGCACCCAGATCATCTGGACGCGGCTGATCTATCCGAATGGCGAAAGCCTCGTCCTGGAAAAGCTGCCCGGTGGCGACGCCATCGGCCAGTCTGGCCTGTCCGATGAGGTGAACAATCATTGGGGGCAACTGTTCAAGGCGGCCCTCGTCACGACCCTCCTCAGCGTGGGCTCCGAGGCCGGGACGTCATGGAACGAGAACAACCTGATGCAGGCCATCCGCTCCGGCGCGAGCAACGGGTTTTCTATGGTCGGCAACCGGCTGATTGATCGCAGCCTGAATATTCAGCCGACGCTGACAGACCGCCCGGGCCTGCCGTTCACGCTTATCCTGAATCGCGACCTTGTCCTGAAACCCTGGCACCCAAAGGAACCGGCTCCATGACGAAGCTGCGCATCACCGAAATTCCCGACGAAAAGCCGGTCCGCGTCACCGTGGACCTGCCTGCGGACCTTCATCGCGATCTCGTCACTTATGCTGCCCTGGTCAGCCAGAACGGCCAGCCCGTCGAGCCTGCCCGTCTCGTGCCGCACATGATCCGTGGCTTTATCACATCCGACCGCGCGTTCCGAAAGCTCCGGCAGGGGCCACGGCGGGCAGCCGTTAAAACGCAGCCGCCTGCTGCTCCAGAAAACGAATGACTGTTCTCGCGGCCGGTGGGCAGCGCTCACGGTGCCAGGCCGCGCCATACGCGAAGTGGGAAAACCCGTCCCCGTCGATGACTTCCACTACAGCGATCCGCTCCCGGATGGCAGCGGGCAGAAAGCCCAGCCAGGCATCCGGCAATAGGGCAATGCCACTTCCATTTGCTGCCAATGCGACGACCCGCAGGCTTCTGACCGCCTCCTGACGTGTCACAGGAACAAATCCCGCCTGCCGCATCTTGCGCATCAGGAGCGCGAGCAGTTCGTCGCCGGTATCATCCTTCCCGATCAGAAAGATTCCGTCGTGCAACTCGGCCCATGACGCGGTTCCGACCTGTGCGATCGGATGTTCGACCGGCATGATCGCAACGACACGATCGCTCCAGAGCGGGATCGTGGCCGCCATGCTGCCGGGCAAGGGCAGCGTCATTATCGCGAGGTCGATCTCTTCCTGTTCCAGGGCCTGGAGCAGTTCTTTTTTCGCATTATCCCGATAAGTGAAGGAGATACCGGGTTGCGCAAGGCTGTACGACTCCAGTATCGCCGAGATCCGGCCGGGTGGGATGCTGCCCTGGACGCCCACGGAGATGACGCCGGTCTCGCCCCGGCTCCAACGCCGCGTGCGCTCGTACAGTCCGACTGTTCCATCGAGCAACTTCTCAGCCTCTCGCAGAAAGGCAACTCCCGCCGGGGTGAGCCGGGCACCGCTCGACGTGCGTCGAAAAAGGGAGACGCCAAGTCGCTCTTCCAGTAACCGCAAGGACCGGCTTACGGCAGATTGTTTGCCTCCCAGCGCCCGTGCGGCTCCATGGATACTTCCCTCCCTCGCGATGACACGCACGAACAGCAATTCCCGCAGATCGAGAGGTGGTCGCCGAACCGACATTTTCTGTCTATCCCGATTTTTTGAAGACCTTCGGCATGACCTGCCAAAATCCAGTCATTGTGCTTTCAAGTCTGCAACAATAATTCGTTCACGATATATTATGACGTTACTCTCTGCCTTCGCCATGAAGCCATCGCAATATCCGCGCTGCGGTGCAAAATGCTCTTGTGGCATAGTGCGCTAATGTACCACCTCGCCGAAGAGAAATGGAAGCATGATGAACCTATTGGACGAATTCATCCCGCGCTTCGATTTCAGCGAGCGACACAGTGTCGATATCTCCGCCCCGGCCAGTCGCATCATGAACGCGGTGGCTGCATGGCGGAATCAGGACGATCCGCTGGTTCGTGCCGCCATCCGCCTGCGCGAAATGCCCGCCCGGCTGTTAGGCCATGCGCGGCAACGGAATCTGGACCTCACCGACTTCACGCTGCTGGAACGGCGAGGCGATGCCGCCCTGGTCTACGGCCTCGTCGGCGCGTTCTGGCGGGCGGATTACGGATTGTGCGACATTCCCACAACGGACGCTTTTCTCACCCCTTGCCATGATGACGTCTGCAAGCTCGCTCTGGGCTTCTCCATCCAGCCGGGACCACACGGTACCCAGTTGCTGGTGACGGAAACCCGCGTGTTTTGCGCCATGGACCGGGCCAGGCGTCGCTTCACGCCCTATTGGTATCTGATCCGCCCGGTCAGCGGCCTGATCCGCCGCCGCATGCTCGCGACCATCCGGGAACAGTCGGAGTCTCCGCCCTCTCATCACCCGCGCGCAGCATTGCCATGAAGCTTTACGACTACCCCACCGCCCCCAATCCACGGCGTGTGCGCTTCTTCATCGCCGAGAAAGGGCTGACGATTCCTATCGTTACAGTTGATCTGGCGAAGCACGAGCAGTTCGCGCCCACGTTCCGCCTCCTTAACCCCTCCTGCACCGTTCCCGTCCTGGAACTGGACGACGGCACCGCGATCAGCGAGGTGCCCGTCATCTGCCGTTATCTGGAGGAGTTGCATCCCGATCCCCCTCTGATGGGCGCGACGCGAGAACAACGCGCCATCATCGGCATGTGGGACCGGCGCATGGAGATCGACGGCTATCTTGCCGCGATGGAAGCCGTACGGAACAGCCTGCCGGGACTGTCGGGCCGCGCACTGGTCGGACCACACGGCTATGCGCAAATCCCCGAGCTTACCGCGCGCGGCCGTCAGAGGCTGGCCGATTTCATGGCCGATCTGGACACCCGGCTGCGCGATGTACCCTATGTCGCGGGCAATGCCTTCTCGATCGCTGACATCACCGCGTTCGTCACGCTGGATTTCGCCCGTAGCCGACTGAAGCTGGCATTGCCAGACGAGGCCTCCGCCCTGCATGCATGGGTCACGAGCATCGCGAAACGGCCAGGAGCACAGGCATGACGGCCTTTGCCATACTCTTGTTAGCCGGCATCTCGTTCAAGAGCGCTGTTCTACTTATGAACATCACCCGCCCGAACATCCTGACGATGTGTGCCACGGGATTCGGCACGCTACGCCGTAGCCACCCCCGATTTGCTCCGGGCTGCTTACAAAATGCTTACATTCCTGTGCTACGGCACACTGTAAACAAAAAACGGCCCCGAAGGAACGTCTTTAACCGCCTGATTTTCCTTGGAAAATCTGGAGCGGGCGATGGGATTCGAACCCACGACCCCAACCTTGGCAAGGTTGTGCTCTACCCCTGAGCTACGCCCGCTCACCGTGTCGGTGAACGGGGGTTTAAGGGAAAGCGGATCGACTGACAAGAGGGGAAAATCATCTTCGGTGTTTTTTATGACAGGGGTGCATTGCCGCTTGTGAGACAGGAAGGCGATGACAATGTTAAGGTCAGCATGAGGCCGGGCAAGCCCGGCGATAGAGCACGATAAAACGCGATAAAACAGGCAGGATCGGTTTTCATGGAGTACATCATCGGTCAGTCCCGCGCAGCGCAACGGCCGGCAGGCGGTCTGGTCGACGCAGCAGGGGCCCCGGCAGTGGGAACCGCAGCCGCCGGCCATGCCGGCCACGCCGCCAATGGCGCGGAAATGATCATCGACGGCACCCAGGACAGCTTCATGCAGGACGTGCTGGAAGCCAGCCGTACCATGCCTGTGCTGGTGGATTTCTGGGCCACATGGTGCGGGCCGTGCAAGCAGCTGACGCCCGTGCTGGAAAAGATCGTCCGTTCGGCGGGTGGTCGGGTCAAGCTGGTCAAGATCGATGTCGACGCCAACCGCGCCCTGGCCCAGCAGCTCACGCAGGTGGGGCTGCCGCTGCAATCGATTCCGCTGGTGGCCGCCTTCTGGCAGGGACAGATCCTCGACCTGTTTCAGGGCGCGCAGCCGGAAAGCGAGATCAAGCGCTTTGTCGAGGGCCTGCTTCAGGCCGCCGGCGGCGGGGCCATGCCGGCCGCGGAACTGATCGCCGCCGCCCGCGCCGCGCTGGACGCCGGCAGCGCCGAGGAAGCGGCGGGGCTGTATTCCCAGACCATCGAGATCGAGCCCGAGAACCCGGCCGCCTGGGGTGGTCTGGCACGCGCCCTGATCGTGATGGGGGACGAGGAAGCCGCCGAGGCCGCCCTGGCCGACGTGCCCGCCAAGATCGCCGACCATGCCGAAATTACCGGCGCCCGCGCGGCCCTGGACCTGAAGCGCGAAGGCCGCAAGGCCGCCGAGGAAGCCGAGGACCTGCGCAAGCGTCTGGCCGCCAACCCGGCCGACCATGAAGCACGCTACGAACTGGCGGCGGCGCTGAACGCGGCCGGCCTGCGCCAGGAAGCCGCTGACGAATTGCTGACCATCATGCGCCAGGACCGCGGCTGGAATGACGATGCCGCGCGGCTGCAACTGATCCGGCTGTTCGAAGCCTGGGGGCATGACGACCCGGCTACCTTGCAGGCGCGGCGCCGCATGTCCTCGCTGCTGTTCTCGTGACGTGCGCCCCCAGGGCTTGCGCGCATTGATCGGCGACGACGTGCCGCGTGCCGTCCCGCGCCTGCGGGACATGACACTGGCGGATATGCCGGCCGAGCTGGGGCTGTTCCCGCTGCGCGAGGTGCTGCTGCTGCCTCGGGGCAAGCTGCCGCTGAATGTCTTCGAGCCGCGCTATGTCGCGCTGCTGGAGGATGCGCTGGCGGGGAACCGGCTGGTCGGGATGATTCAGCCGCGTGACGATGCCATGGAGGACGAGGGCAGCGACGGGGTTGATGACGGAGACGGCGAGAACCCTTTTCCGCCGCTGTACACGATCGGCGCCGTCGGCCGCGTGACCTCGCTGACCGAACGGGCCGATGGCACCTATGCCGTGACACTGACCGGACTGGCGCGCTTTCGGCTGCTGCGGGAGACCGGCCTGCATCGCGGGTATCGGCGGGCCAGGATCGACGTGTCGTCCTTCGCCTGCGACCTGACCGACGGCGCCGACCTGTTCTTCGACCGCAGCCGCATGCTGACGGCGCTGCGGCGCTATTGCAGCCTGCGGGGGTTCGGCACGCGCTGGAACGTGATCGACCAGATGGATGACGAGACGCTGCTGATCACGCTGCCGATGATCTGCCCCTTTCCGGCCGCCGAAAAGCAGGCGCTGCTCGAATCCGCCTCGCTGAACGACCGGGCGCAGACATTGCAGACGCTGCTGGAACTGGCTGGACATGAGCCCGGCGACGATGCATCTGACCCACCATCGGCGTGAGGCGCTACCCTCGCCGCGCCTGATGCCCCGCCTCCGCCACCGGCCATGCGTACAGGAGACCAGCCGATGACCGAAACCGCCCAGCCCCCTCTGGACCCGCGCCTGCTGTCGATCCTGGTCTGTCCCGTGACCAAGGGGCCGCTGATCTATGACCGCGAAGCCGGGGAACTGATCAGCCGGCAAGCCGGCCTCGCCTTCCCGATCCGCGACGGCATTCCCATCATGCTGCCCGACGAAGCCCGCTCGCTCGACGCCTGATTTCCGGAACCTGCTGGTGCGGTTACGTGCCGGCGGCGAGAACCGGCACGTTATCAATCAGCCGCACCCCGGCCAGCCATGCGGCCGCCAGCAGCCGCGCCGGCTGGCCGTTGAAGCCTGCCAGCGGCGCCAGGTCGGCTTCGCGCCGTAATTCCAGATATTCGACATCGCTGAAGCCGGCCGCCAGCAGGTGTTCGCGCGTTGCCGCGAGGACCGGGCCGGCGGGCTGCCCCCCCGCAATGGCGCGGGCCGCGTCCGCCAGGGCCTGAGGCAAGGCGCGGGCACGATCGCGGTCACCGGGGCCGGTGAGGCGCCGGTTGCGGGACGACATCGCCAGCCCGTCGGCCTCGCGCCGGGTCGGGCAGGCTTCCACCCGGATCGGAATATCCAGATCCGTGGCCATCCGGCGGACGACATGCACCTGCTGGAAATCCTTCTCGCCGAAAAAGGCCGCGTCGGCCTGGCTTTGCAGGAACAGCTTGCACACCACCGTCGCCACGCCGTCGAAATGGCCGGGGCGGTGGCCGCCGCACAGGCCCTCGGACACGCCGCGCACCGAGACGGTGGTGGCGAAGCCGGCGGGATACATGTCGGCCACCGTGGGGGCGTACAGCACATGCGCGCCGGCTTTCGCCAGCAGGCGCGTGTCCTCTTCCATGACGCGCGGATAGGTTTCGAGATCGGCCGGGTTATCGAACTGGGTCGGATTGACGAAGATCGAGACGATCACGCGGTCGGTCGCGCGCAGGGCGGCGCGGACCAGGCTGAGATGGCCGTCATGCAGCGCCCCCATTGTCGGCACCAGCCCGACCGTCAGCCCGTTTCGCTTCCAGCCGCGCACCGTCTGCCGCAGGTCGGCAACGGCATGAAGCGTGTGCATGTCGGTGATAAAAATGTCCAGCATCGTGCCCTGCTGCCCGTTCCGTGACGTGAAATCGTTGCGTCGGGTTATATCGGCCCGTTTCCCCGCCAGGGAAAGCCCGGCACCATCTCTTCCGCGTGAGCCGGGATGTCTGCTATGAACGGTTTCGGTCTCGGCCGTGCCGCGATGCGTGGGCGCATTGCCTGATCGGCAGACGACCGGGATATTCTTTTATCCAGTCTCCGCGCGGCGGATATCTGGCAGGAGGCCCCCTTTGTTCCAGACGATGCGGTTTATTGGCCTGGCGGCCCTCGTTTTCTCGGTTGCCGCCTGCGGCGGGGGCAAGCATCGCCCGAAGAACCAGAAGGAAGCCTGGCAGAGCATGGGCTTCGAATCCGGCCTGAAGACGTCCGGAACCCACTGACCCGGCATCAGACGGGGTCGGGCGGCGGGTCTTCCCACTCATCGGCCGGCACCAGATCCACGCCGACCGTCAGCTCGTCATTGCCGCCGCCCAGGATCAGCCCGTGCACCGGGCTGATATCGGCGTAGTCGCGCCCCCAGCCCAGAACGACGTGCTCGTCGCGCATCACGATGCCATTGGTGGGGTCGAGGCCGATCCAGCCATGGGCCGGGCCAAGCCACGCGCCGACCCAGGCGTGGGACTGGTCGGAGCCCAGGCGCCGGGCCTGCCCCGGCGGCGGGCGGGTGCGGATATAGCCGGACATGTAGCGCGCCGGGATGCCGACCCAGCGGAGCGCGCTGATCATGAGATGCGTGAAATCCTGGCAGACGCCCTCGCGCCGGGCCAGGACCTGCTCGACCGGCGTGGACAGGGTGGTGACGCCGGCACGAAAGCGGAAATCGGTGTAGATGCGCGTGTTCAGATCCAGCAGCGCGGCCAGGATCGACCGGCCGGGGGTGAAGGACAGGGCCGCGTAGTCACCCGCCGCCGCATTGGCCGCGCACATCGGGCTGTCGAACAGGAATTCCGCCACCTGCCACGCCGGCGCGCCACCGGCGCGTGCGAGGGCGACCAGGTCTTCCCACTTCAGGGTGGTTTCCTCGGGTGGCGGAGCGGGGAAGGCGACCTCGACCTCCGATTCCGCCAGCACGTCGAAGCTGCGATGCGGGGCCTCGTGATACAGCCACGCGATCAGGTTGCCGAAATAATCGGCGCCGTCGACACGGCGCACCGGGGGCGGCGTGACCTCCAGCCGGGTCCAGCGCACGACCTGCCCCGGCAGGTCACGCGGGGTGACATGCACGATATGGGCCGCCAGATCGACCGGGCTGCCATAGGCGTAACGGGTGAGATGACGCACGCGATAGATCATGATTCGTCCGTTGCCTCGCCCCGATCGACGGAACGCAGGCCGCCGACCGCGCGCGGCGACGTCAGCACCACGAAATAACGCCGCGCGATCTGCTTCCCGACATCACGCAACGCGGCATGGATGTCACGCAGCCGATCGGGTAGCGCCGCCGCCGCGACATCCTGCTGCGGGGCCGACAGAACGTCGGCTACCACCGCGCGCAGGCGCTCCATGACCAGGCCGGCCGCGCTGGCCAGGCCGGTTCCGTCGCTGGGCTCCAGATCGGCCAGGGCCTCGGCCACCATCGCCATCTGGCTGGCCACGCCGCGCGGATTGCCGCCATCCAGCAGCAGCAGGTCCAGCACCGGAGCGGGCTGGAAAACCGCGAAATAGCGCGACCGGTAGGTGATGGCGCAATCGCTGAGTTCCAGCATCAGCCGCAGCGCGCCCTCCATCCGGCCGCGCTGGGAGACGCCTTTCTGGCGCAGGATCAGCGCCATCGACGCCAGGATCGCGCCGGCCCGTTCGATCCGGCGGCCGAGTTCGAGGAACTGCCGGCCGCCGCTGCGCACCATGTTCTCCGCCGTCAGGCCGGAAATGGTCGCGCCGTAGCGCAGCAGGCTGTCGGTGACGCGACCGATCGCCTCCAGCGTGCGGCCGGCATCGCCTGTGACCCGCGCCTCGCGCAACTGGGTGCGCAGCGTGTCGGTGCCGTGGACGATGGTCTCGAAGGTTTCGACCGTCATCCGGTCGCGCAGGCCCGCCGATACCCTGGCGATTTCGGACAGCAGGCGCTGGGGCAGGCCGGAATCGAGCGTGACGGCGGCCAGCGCCCGCACCTGCGTCGCGAAGCCCGCTCCGGCCATGCTTTCGTCCTGGAGCAGGCCGATCTGGACCGCGAGACGCAGCACGGTTTCCAGTTCCGCCCGCTCGCGCGGGGAGCCGTCGATCCGGCCGATCCGGCGGGTGAGCACCCGCAGGACGCGCCCGGCTTCCTCCAACTGTTCCAGGTAGCGGCCCAGCCAGAAGAAATCGTCCGCCGCGCGGCTGGGCAGGTCGCCCTGCCCGCGCCGGATGGCCAGCACCGGCATGGGCGGGGCGGCGATACCGACCAGATTGCGGCTGTCCTCGACCGTGACCCAGACATCCTTCGTGATGCTGTGCCGACCGCGCGCACGGTCCATCGGGCCGCCGGGCGGCAGGTCGGAATCCGGCAGCAGGCGCGCCATGCCGCCGGGCATGACCTGCCAGCCGCTGCCGTCGAACAGGGCGAACAGGCGCAGCACGATCGCGCCGGGCTCGATCCCGCCGGGCTGGATCGCCGGCATGACCGAGGGGGGCAGTGCCTCGACCGCCACGAAGCGGTCCGGGGTGCGGCGGAGGGCGGCCAGCACGCTGTCCTTCGCCCGGTCCAACCGGCAGGACGGGGCACGGGCGCTCGCGCTGTCGAGCAGCCACCAGTTCTTGCGGTCATCGGCCAGCAGGGCTTCGACCCCATATGTCGCTGGCCAGCGCACCGGGACATCGGGCAGCCGTAGGTCCTCGCCGATCAGGCGGCGGGCCAGGGCCGGCATGAAGGCGGCCAGGCCCGGCGCCTCGACCAGGCCCGCCGCCGGGTGGTTGACCAGATGGACCGCGCCGCCGCGCGCCGTATCCAGCAGGCCGGCGATGCCGGGGGGGCTGCCGCCCTCCAGTTCCAGGGGGTCGACCGTCCATCCGTCCTGGCGCAGCAGCAGCACGTCCACCCGGCGCAGGCCGCGCACCGTCTTCAGCCACAGCGCGCCGTCGCGCACCGCCAGATCCCCGGCTTCGGCCAGGACGCAGCCCAGTTCCCGCGCCAGGATCACATGTTCGGCCCACAGCGTGCCGCGCGGCCCCGGCGTCAGCAGCGCCAGCCCGGGATTGCGGTCCGACAGGTTGGGCAGGCGGTGCAGGCTGTCCTGCCAGGCATCGAAGAACGGCGAGAGGGGCTGGACCTCGCGGCCCGCGAACAGTTCCGGCAGGGTCCGGGTCATCTGCCGCCGGTTTTCCAGCGCCTGGCCGATGCCGTTGGCGCGCGCCACCCGGTCGGCCGCGACATGCCAGGCGCCATCCGGCCCGCGAATCAGGTCCATGGCGTAGAAATCGAGGAACGCGCCCGACACCGGGCCGCCCATGCGCAGGAAACCCGGCGCCGGATAGACCAGGGAGGGCGGCAGCACACCGTCCGCCAGCAGGGTACGCGGGCCGTACAGGTCGCGCAGTGTCGCCTCCAGCACGCGGGCGCGCTGCACCATGCCTTCGGACAGGCAGGCGAATTCCTGCGCCGTCAGCAGCAGGGGAACCGGATCGCACCCTGCGGCGGCGCCCTCGACGGGGCCGGTCTGGTCGTGCAGGGCACGCGCCATCTGCCTGCTGCGTTCGAGCAGTTCGCGATGGCCGAGATCGCTGATCGCGCCAAGGAGTCGGCGCCAGTGAGGCCGGACGCCACCGTGACCGTCAACCATCTCGTCAACAGGGATGGGCGCCATGTGCATGATGCATGGTTGTATGGGCGAAGCCGCGCCAACAGTAAACGGTCTTGCGCGGGGTGATGGCCGTACCGCGCCACGGCCGGCGGGTCTGCTCGAACACCGGAGTGGAGTGGGCCTGATGCCCGGAGGCACCGAAGCGCGGGAAAGGCGCGTCGGAGCGCCGGGAGGGTGCCTTCGCGGGCGGCCCTTCAGAGCCTGACCGAAAATGCGCGCTGGCGAGCGAGAGCGGCCCGTTTCGGGCGGCGCCCGAAATGTGTTTCCGAGCATCGGAGCGGAGTGGCCTTGATGGCCATGAGCACCGAAGCGCGGGAAGGGCGCGTTGGATCGCCGGGAGGGTGCCTTCGCGGGCGGCCTTTCAGAGCCTGACCGAAAATGTGGGATGGCGAGCGAGAGCGGCCCGTTTCGGGCCGCGCCCGAAATGTGTTTCCGAGCATTGGAGCGGAGCGGCCTTGATGGCCGTGAGCACCGAAGCGCGGGAAACGCGCGTCGGATCGCCGCCAGCGCGCATTTTCGGTCAGGCGCTCAGGCCGGCAGGGTGCCGTGAATCAGGTTATGGACATAGGCCAGCTTTTCCAGCGCCGGGGGGGCGAGGACGAACGGGTAGAAATCGATCTGGCCCATCGAGCGGTTCAGGCTGTTGATCGCATAGGTCAGCGGGAGCCACGCCTGGGCGATCGGCTCGAACCCGCCGGGAGCGTAGGGGTTGAACGCGACCTCGGTCTGCATGGCCGGATCGTCGGACACATGGATATCGACCGACAGGCCATAGGCCCGCGCGGTTTCCAGCGTGGAGACGATGTGCAGATAATGCGCCCAGGTCTCGGCGAAATCTTCCCACGGGTGCGCGGTCGCGTAGTCGCTGACGAAATTGTCCTGCCAGTTCGGGGGCGCGCCGACCTGATAGTGATGCTGCAACGCCGCCTGGTAATCGGCGCGCTCGTCCCCGAACAGGGCGCGGAAATCGTCCAGGTGGCCACCGTCGCGCACCAGAACGTTCCAATAATAATGGCCGACCTCGTGCCGGAAATGGCCCAGCAGGGTGCGATATTGCTCGCCCATTTCCACCCGCATGGCCTCGCGCTGGGCGTCGTCGGCCTCGCGCAGCGCGATGGTGATCAGGCCGTCCTGATGGCCGGTCAGCACCTTGCCGCCATCGGGCGGATCGCCCAGGAAATCGAAGGCCAGCCCGCCTTCCGGGTCTTCCTGGCGGGTCGCGATCGGCAGGTTCAGGCGCATCAGCGTATAGACCAGCCGGTGTTTCGCCGTTTCCAGCTTCCGCCACTGGTCCAGGTGCCTGTCCTCCGAGAGGTCCGGAATCGTGCGGTTGAGCTGGCAGGCCAGGCAATAGGCATCGCCGCCGGTGGGGACCAGCCAGTTGCAGGCGTTCTGGGCGGCATTGGCGCAGAACCGGTAGGATGGTGCCGTTGCGGCCGTGGAGAGCGGCCGCCAGGTGCCGTCCTCGCCTGCTACCTGTTCCAGCGCGCTGAGATCATTCTCCGCGGGCAGGTAGCCCAGGGTGTGACCGCATCGCTCACATGCCGTGTTCTCGAAGAACAGGACCTGATTGCAGGACTGGCAGGCAAACAGCTTCATGACAGCGGCTCCGGCAACATTTCATGCGCTTGCAAAACGCTGTAACCGGTCGATTGTTCCACTTTGGCAGAACTGGGCCTTTCATGCGGCGGCGGAGTGCCCGGTGACGGTGGGCAGCAGGGCCTCGACCTGGCGGCGTGTGTTCACCACGTCGCGGGCCAGGATGGTGCCGTTATCGTCCAGCAGCACCAGGGTCGGCAGGCGGCTGACCTGCAGGACCAGCCCGAGTTCGACACCCGTGACGAAGGGGACTTCGCCCAGCGCCAGACGGTCGCGCAGGGCCGCCAGTTCGGGCACCGCGCCATCGCCGACCAGAACGGGTTCCAGGCCGCGTTCGCGTGCCACGTCCAGCGCGATTGGCAGCACGCGCTTGCAGACAGGGCAGTCGGCGCCGACGAACAGCAGCATGCGGATGGTGCCGGCCGCCAGACGCTCGCCCACCGGAAAGGGCGTGCCGTCGAGCGTGCGCATGGTGATGCGCGGGATCGCCTGGCCGACTTCGAGCCCGCGCTGGGGCTGCTGCTGGCCGATCGGGGCGATGCGCTCGTGCAGGATACCGATCTGGCGCGCCAGGGCGAGCACCACCAGCACCAGGGCGACGATGGCGGCGAACAGCAGCACCTGCGACACGATCAGGAGCGTCATCATGCGGATTGTTCCTCCGGGCCGCGCGCGGCCGATATCAGGTGCGACAGCGCCAGGATCAGCGCCAGCAGGCAGGCGCCGGCCGCCAGCGCCTGATAGCGCAGCAGCAGGGATGTGGGCAGGCCGGTCAGCGCCGGCAGCAGCGCGGCCGGTGCCAGCAAGGTGCTGCGCGCGACGGCGCCCCAGGACAGGCGGGCGGATTCCATGCCGGGCAGGCACCCGCAGGAGAGATCGGCCCGCCCGCGCAGCAGGTTGATGGCCATCGCCAGCACGAACAGCACGAACAGCAGCGCCGCGCCGATACCGGCCCAGAGGGGGGCCACGCCGGCCAGCAGGGCCGCGCCCACGCCGGTTTCCGCGATCGCCAGCGCCCAGGCGGCGGAGTCCAGCAGGGAATCGGGCACCAGCCGGTAGGCGGCCAGCGTGGTCAGGAACCCGTCATGATCGCGCAGTTTGGCGAGGCCGGCGACCAGCAGCAGCATGCCGATGCCCCCGGCCAGCAATGCGCCGCCCAGAGGCAGGATGGCGGGGGCGATCATGCCCGGCCCCCGTGAAAGAAAATCTCTGTCATGCCTTGTCCTCTTGCCCCTTTTGCCCTCACGGCCCGACACGCGCCGCCTGCGCCACATCGTACCCATGCAACCCCGCCGCCGCCGGGCAGGCCTGGACGACCGCGCGCACGACCTGATCGCGATAGCCATGCAGGTCGGCCATCCGCAGTGGCCGAGCCCGCAGGGCCGCGATCTCGGCCGTGCTGTAGGGGCGGCTGTTGGCCGGAACGCTGGCGCCGCCGAAGGTGAAGACCACGAAATTCATCATCCGGGCCAGATCCTCCGACGACAGGTTGGCGAAGGCCACGTTCGGCAGGCGGACCAGATAATCCCGCCCCTCCGGCGTGCACAGGAAATACCCTACCTGTCCCGCCAGGTCGGGCACCACCTCGCGCCCCGAACGGCCCTGGATGCCATGGCAGCCGCCGCACCCCATCAGATAATGGCCCTGCACCGCCGGAATCACCGGCAGGGCACCGGCTGTGGGGGCCGCGCGGGCCAGGCCCAGCAGGGCGAGGACCGACAGGGCGACGACCGGCAGGGCAAGGACCGGCAGGGCGGCCAGTGAGAGGATCGGGGACCGATGGCGCATCGTCGTACGGCGCCCCCCTGCCGGCGGCGCCTCCACCCGTCAGCCGGCCTGACCGATGATCGCGGCGGTCGAGCAATGATAGGCCGTGGAGGCCGTGCCGAAACACCAGATGATGTCGTTGCTGGCCTGCGGACGGTAGATCGGCATTTCGCGATCGGCCGTGTTGCAGTCGCAGGATTTCGGGGCGGCGCAGATATTGCGGCCGCAGCAGTCGCGATAGGCGATGACGTAGGAGCGGCCGTCGTCGGGATTGCGGCAGGTGCCGATCCACGACACGGGCGACGGCTGGGTGCCGGGCGGGCAGGTATGGATGCCGCCGCCGCAGCAGCCGCACAGCACGCCGTCGATCGCACAATGGCGCCAGTAATTGCACTTGGTCGGGTCGGTGCTCTGCGCCCGCCGTTCGAAATCCGTCAGGGTCGCGATCGGGTTGGCGGCGGGGGCCGGCGCGGCTTCGGCGCGGCGCACCGGCAGCAGCGGGAAGGCAGGCGCCACCGCCATGGCCGCGCCCATCCGCCCCAGCACGCCGCGCCGCGAGGATCGGGCCGCCAGCCGGCGCGTCACGGCTTCGCCCAGCGTGTCGAAGAAAGAAACCGGCATTGGCGCGTTACTCCTGAAGGTTCCACAGGCCGGGGCGAACCGGCGCGATCATGCCGCGCGGGGCCGCGCGTCCAGATAGGATTGGACCGAGACGTGGCCGGTTTCCCCTGCCACAACCAGGCTTTCGAGATGTTCACGATTATTGACCAGACCCTTGGCCACGATCCTGCCCGACGCATCGAGCAGCAGGGCGAAGGGCAGCTTGTCGATACCGAGCACGCGCCCGATCTCGGGGTCGTTGACGAAACGGGACGGTGCGAGGCCGAAGCGCACCACCAGCTCGCGCTGCATGGCATCGGTATCGTCGCCCAGGCACAGCAGCTCGATGGCCTCGCGGCGCACGAAATCCTGTGCGATCGGCAGCATCTTGCGCGAGATCGGGCAGGTGCCGGACACGAACAGCAACAGCGTGCGGGTGCCCGTGGGCTGCGCCCCGCCCACCGTGAGCGCCGTGCCGTCCAGCGCGCGCAGCGGGTATGCGGCCAGCGTCTGGCCGGGGGCCGGGCCGCCGGACGTCATCAACGCGCCGACCGGTGCCACCTTGGTAAACAGGTAGCGCATCCGCCGGAACAGCAGCGCCAGCACCGGCGCCAGCGCCAGCAGCAGCAGCCAGTCCAGCGCCTGAGCCCACGTCAGGACGGTCATCGGCGACGCGGCATCCGTCATCCGTCATGGCCCGGCAGGAGGTCCGGCGCCAGGATCATGGCCTCCGAATGGGCTTCGATCGTGCGGCGGACGGCACCGGTCCGCGCGTCGATCACCGCCATGTTGCCGTCCGCCGAGGTGGCGTAGAGCAGCGGGGCGGCGTCACCGCTGACGGCGATGCCGCGTGCGGGCTGCGGCAGGTCGATGCGCCGGAGCAGCGTGTGGTGGGCGGGATCGAACTCCCACACCTCGGTGCCGTCGGTCTTGTGCGTCCAGTGCGGGCCGACATGCATCAGCACGAACAGGTGCCCGCTGGCGCGGTTCCACGCGAAGGGCTGCTTGCCGCCGGGGCGCCACGCCTGCTCCTGCACGCCGGTGCCGGCCACGGGCTGGCCGGCGGCCGCCTGGATCGACCAGGGCGCGGCGATCTGGGGCTTCGCACCCAGCATCACGTCATAGACCTTGCCGGTATAGGAGACGAACAGCGCGCGCCCGGTCGCGCGATCGACCAGTCCCTGCTCGAAGATCGGGTCGTTATTGGCATCGAAGAACGGGGCCGTGTGGGTCACGGTCGGCTTGTCGCCCGCATAGCCCACATTGGTCAGCGACCCGTCGCCGCACAGGCTGGAAAATCCGTCCTGCTTCCAGGGAAAGACCAGGGCGCAGCCGGGGATATCGACCGTGCGCGCCACCGCGCCCTTCGCCAGATCGACGATCGTGACCGAGGTCGCCGGGCTCATGTCGAAGACGTAGCCCCATCGGCCATCGGGGCTGACATCGAAATCCTGCCCCTTATAGACCGCCAGAGCGCGCGGCGGCAGCGTGATCTCGCGCCGCAGGGCCAGGGTGTGGGTGTCGTATTCCTGGATCAGGTCCTGCCGCGTGCCGTGATCGACGCGCGACCAGATCGTGTCGGCGACGTAGAAGGTCCGCCGGTCGGGCGAGAGCGCGATATTGCCCAGGATGCTGGCCGGCACGGTGCCGAGGATCTTGCCGGCATCGGCGTCATACAGCGTGTAGGAGTCCCGGTCGGTCGCGGGCAGGACCCAGTGCGCGCCGACCGGCGGCAGGGTCGCGACATCGCTCTGCTCGGCCTGCAGGACCGGCGACGCGGCCTGGGCGGCGCCGGCCGGGGCGGCCAGGACGGCGGCCAGCGCCGCGCGGTACGCGGTCTTCATGTTCCAACCCACCATCGCGGCTTTCCTGCCCCCTGTTGAACGTGAGGTGTCCGGCCGGTATGGCCCGGACACGCTGCCTTGATCAGTATTCGGCGCTGATCGTACCGAAATATTCCCGCACCGCGCCACGTTCCAGCGATTGGTAGTCGCCGCCATCGCCGGACTGGCCGCCGATCGGGAAGCCGTTTTCACCCATCATCGCGACATATTTCTGGTTGAAGAGGTTATAGACCTCGAACGCCAGGGTAACGTTCTTCAGCACGCTGAGATTGCCGAAGCGATATTTGGCGCCCAGATTGGCCATCCAGTATGGCGCGATATGCGTGTCGTTCATATACGAGAAATAGCGCTTGCCGTAATAGTTTACGTCGAAATGCGCGGATGCGCCCTTGTACTCATATGACAGGCTGGTCTTGTACATCACCGGCGGATAGGCCACCATCTTGGTGCCCTTGATGTCGCAATCGCCGTCCAGCGGGCAGATATTGACGTGATCGGCATAGGTGAAATGGTTATAGCTGATCGAGTTGGTCCAGGCGAGGCCGCGCGCCAGCCCCTCGAAAGGTTGCAGGGTCAGCGAGGCGTCCATGCCCCACATCACCGCGTGCTTCGAATTGACCACCGAGGTGACCGGGTTGTTCAGCGAACCGACCGAGGCCGAGATCAGGCGGTTGTAGGCATCGGAATGATAGCCGTCGATCGACGCCTGGATCTTGCGCGAAGTATAGCGGTAGCCGGCGACATAGCTGAAATCGCGTTCGTTGGGCAGGCTGTGCTGAAGCTGCTTGAACGTATCCTGCGACGAGACCGCCCAGGGCGAGACCGACCCGCCCGAGGGAGCCACCATGAAGGGGCGCATGTTCTCGGCGAAATCGAAATAGACCTCGTGACCCCGGCCGAAATGATAATCGAGATTGACGGCCGGCAGGAAGGCGGCGGACGATGTCATCGACCCGTTGGGCAGGCCGGCATCAGCCCCCACGCCCGTGCCGTATCCGGCATCGACATTGCCGTAATAGGCGCCGCCCGCCGTCGTCTGGAGCACCGAGCGGAAGCCGTAGGTCACCGTCAGCCCGTCCACGGGGCGCCAGCTATCCATGACATGGAACTGGAACGTGTTGGTGTTCCACTTGAAACCGTACCCCTGCTGGAAGGCGGGGCCATAGGTCGTGTAGGGGCCGACCGTCTGAAGCGGGGCGCCCTGGCCGTAGACCGGCTCGTTATACCAGAACAGGTCGGCACGCTGGGAATTGTTCTCGTACCAGCCGCCGACATTGATGGTGTGGTGGCCGATCTGCCAGATGAAGGCGCTGGTGAAGCCGAAACGCTGGTAGGATGGCTGCCAGACCTCCTCGGACAGCGGAGCGCCGGTGCCCGGCGACGGCGTGGTGGGGGCGCCATAGGTCGCATTTCCGTTGAACGCGGCGCCGTACAGCACGGTATTCCAGCGCAGACGATCGGTCAGCGCCAGGTCGGCGTTGATGTGACCCAAATAATCCTGCGTCGCCTGCCCCGCATCATAGAAGGCGGTTTCCGCACCCTGGTCCGTCAAGGCCCAGGACGCCGGGATCGTCGGGCTGGTACCCGCCGGGAAGATCAGGTTCGTGCCGCCGACATTATAGGTGCCGGGGCCGGTATAATTGACCAGACCGGAATTGACGTAGGTATATTCGGACGCATTGTAGCCGCCCCTATAGTCCGGCGCCCAGGATTCCGTCCGCCAGCCGGCATTGCGCAGGATGCTCAACGATTTGTCCGCGTAGCCCCAGACCGCGGCGTCGTTCCAGTTGAACGACGCGGTGATGCGGCTGTCGTGCCCGATGGGCTGGACAAACTTGGCGTTGACCGTCTGCATGAAACCCGGTGTGGCGGCGTCGTATTTCCGCTCGTCGGAGCGCTGGTAGGCGACGTAGAATTTCGTGCCGCTGGCGTTGAGCGCACCGCTGTCGGCGCGGACATAGGTGCGCAGACTGCCGTAACTGCCGAAGACCTGCGAAGCCTTGGCCCCCATCTTGTCCTTGGGGTCCGTGGTGTGGAAGCGCATCGTGCCGCCGAGGCTGGAATTGCCCGGCAGATCGACACCGCCGGCCCCCTGCGAGACCTCGACGCCCTGAATATCGTCGGAAATCCAGGCATCGGCGACATTGATGCCGTTGACGCTGACATAGGTCTGGTCGTTCAGCGGCACGCCATCCAGCGTCATGCCGATCGAATCCTGGAAGAAGCCGCGCACATAGACGCTGGTGCCCCAGGTATCGAGACCCAGCGGATCGCTGGAACTGAAACTGACGCCCGGCAACTGCCCCACCGCTTTCAGGATGTTGGTGCCTGCGACCTGCGATTCCAGCATCGCGCGCGTGACGCTGGTTTCCGCGCCATGCGAGGTATGGTGACTGGCCACGACATTGACCGCCTCCTCGGCGGCGCGGGGCGCCGCGATGGGACGGGCGGACGCATGCGCGGCCGCTGCCGGATGGGCGGCCCGGCCCGCGCCGTGGCGGGCGGAGGCATGGGCCGGCTTCTTCGCGGAGGGCGCGGATGCGGTAGCGGGTTCCGACGCCGTGCGGGCAAAGGCCGGCGCACCGGCCATGCTGCCGATGACACCGCCCAGGACTGCCGTTCCGAGAAGTCGCGCACGCAAGAATTGTCCGTTTCGCACCCAAACCCGTCCTGATCGCATGTGCCGTCTTTCCCCAACGCCGCGTCGCGCGTTCCCAATACTGATCGCCTGCCCGGAGCCAGTCTCGAAAAAAGACGGTGCCGTTGACAAGATATCTTGTTCAGGCACGTCTGCTTTTTTTTAGACAGAGGCGCCCGCGACACACACGTTAGTCCACCGAAATAATCCATGGGAGTTGCCTTCGCTGCCATTGTGGTGACAAAAAGGCAC
Organism: Gluconacetobacter sp.; assembly: GCF_047721585.1. Classification (NCBI taxonomy): domain Bacteria; kingdom Pseudomonadati; phylum Pseudomonadota; class Alphaproteobacteria; order Acetobacterales; family Acetobacteraceae; genus Gluconacetobacter; species Gluconacetobacter sp. The sequence continues at coordinate 13,542 of NZ_JBDNXE010000038.1, read as the reverse complement.
CACTATCCTGTTTCCCGCAGTCGTTCGTTTCCTCCATTCCTGGCATTTCATGGCAGACAGACGCCCTTTTCCGCCCTTCGGGCCGCTCCGTGCCTTCGATGCGTTCGGCCGTACGCGCGGCATCCGCCGCGCGGCGGAATGGTTGCGGATCGATCATGCCGTCGTCAGCCGCCATCTGCGCGCCCTGGAAAAATGGGCCGGCGTGCCCCTGCTGGACCGCGCGGGCGGCGGGCTGACCGAGGCCGGCCGGATCTATCACGACCGGATCGCCAGCGCGCTGGACGAGATCGCCCGCGCGACGGAGGCCCTGCGCGCCGGCGACCTGCCGCAACTGAGCGTGTGGTGCGTGCCGGGATTCGCCTTTCACTGGCTGGTACGCCGGCTGGGCAACTTCCGCACCGAATTTCCGGACATCGACCTGCTGCTGCGGCCGACCGATGCGCGCGCCCGGTTCTGGTCCGATGGCGTCGATGCCGATATCCGCTACCAACTGGACGGCCGGCCCCACGAACCGCAGCCGGGCATCCGCCAGGCGGAACTGGCCCGGCCGCCGGTCTTTCCGGTCGCCAGCCCGGAGTTCCTGCGTCGCGCGGGGCCGATCCGCACGGTGGGCGGCCTGCTGTCGCAACCGCTGCTGGCCGAGGAAGACAGTCATGAATGGCTGACCTGGCTGGCCCGGCAGGGGGTGGCGGCGCCGTCCATGATCCCGGCGGCCCGGCTGTGGCATGCTCATCTGGTGCTGGCCTCGGCGCGCGAGGGCCAGGGCGTGGCACTGGCCAACCCGTTCCTGCTGGAAGACGATCTGCGCAACGGTACGCTGGTGCGGGTCGGGCCGCCGGAGGCGCCGTTCGACGGTGTCGCGATCGGCGCCTATACGCTGTTCATTCCCGAAAATAGCTGGGAACGCCCGGCCCTGGCGCGCCTGCGCGCCTGGCTGGTCCATGTCGCCGGCGCGTTTCCGCCCGGTGCCGGGGAACATGCCGCCAGGGCCTCCTGAGAGGCTGACCGGACATATGGACTGGCGAACGAGAGCGGCCTCGATGGCCGCCCGGTGTCAGGCGGCGGCGATACGGTCGAACAATGCGATGTCCTGACGATAGGCCGCCAGGATGCGCGCCCGCTGCCGCTCGGTCGGCACCAGGCCGTGCGGCCGGCCCTCGTTCAGGCGCGGCAGGCGCACGGCCCCCAGTTCCGGCATCAGTGCCGACAGGTGCGCCACGTCCTCGATGCGCAGCAGGTGCCGCACCGCCTGCCGCCCCGTCCGGTCGGTGACGTACCAGGATTGCGGGCGGAAGATATGGTCCATCGCGTAGATCGAGCGGGCCTGCTCGATATGGTCCAACGCATCGTCAAGCGACCGGAAGCCCATATAGAGATCACGAAATCCGGGCGCCACCGTGCGATCCCGCGTGCCGCCGTCACGGGCGTAGCTGTAGGCCGACAGGAAGCGCTGCACCGGATCGCGCAGGATGGCGAAGCTGGGCAGGTCGCGCGCCAGGCCCGGCATCACGTCCTGATAATAGCGGATGGATTGGTGCGAGAGCGTGCGACCATACAGCGCGGTGGCGATCGAAGTGCCGGCATTCTTGGGCACATGGATGAAGAGGACGCCGCGCCTGGCGACCAGCGCCATGCGCTCGCGCCGCTTCCCGCCCATCGGCAGAGGGATACCGCGGCGTGCCGTCCATTCATGGATATCCGTCGGCAGGCGGAAACCCATGAGGCGGGTGAGACACGCGAAAGCCTGGGCGGACAACGACGCGGAGGGAGGGCTCTCCATGATCGCCTGCAACGGCATGATCGTCTTCTGTGGGGCAACCACGGTCGTTCCTCCGCTCGCAATCGCAATGGGTGGAGACAATCTAGCAGCAGAAAAAATCACGGAAACCCGTGCAGACCCCCTCGTTACAATTGGAAATTATTTGCAAGATGGGAAACAATTATTTCCAAAGCTGACCTGCGTTCCCTATTTTGCGGATAATGCGAACATATTCTTGTCAGTTTCCACCGATCCGGCAGCAGACCGCAGGAAACCGGCCGAAGGTCGCGGGCAAGGCAGGGGGTTATGGGCCGGCCAGTTGATCCACCACCCGTTGCAGATCGGAGAAATGAATCCGTTCCTGTTCAAGGCGCAGGTTGGGGCCGAAGCGATGGCTCTGAAGGGCGGTAAAAATAATCTGTTCCGATGGTGTCAGGCGTGAAAGCGTCCGCCGAACGGGAGTGGGTTCCGTATCCCAGAACTGGCGGTAGGTCTGAAAAGTCTGTTCATCCATTAGAAAGGAACGGGTATGTGGTAAAATGTCCCGGAGTTGGTCAAGAACGCCGAATCCGTGCGTGTCGATATCTCCCCAATAATAAACGGAGCAGTCTCGCAGCCAGTGGGCGCGCTTTAGGGAACCCCAGCAATATCCTGCGCCGAAGATGACCAGCGCATTTTCAAGCAGCGGAAATGCAAGAAAGCAATTCTCGTTTTCTACGATGAAAATGCGACAGCCTGAAAGGGGAAGCGCCGCGAAGCTTTCAGCGTCCAGGGTGATGTCCGGATGCGCACTGGCGGGGACCGGAGACAACGCGGCGTCCAACACCCGAAAACGCACACGCAAAGGTTTGGTGCGAAAGCCGTAGCAAGATTCAAACTGGGCAGTGCCCGAATATGACGCATTAACAGCTTGCGCGGGGAGGGTATTCCGAAAAAGATTGGAAAGAACAGCCTTATGTTGTTCGATAAATTTGGTATGAATTCCCGGTAGGTCGACCTGCCTCAGATAGATATTGGGAGCAGGGTTTTCCTTCATCCAGAGAGTCAGCGTTAACAGTCGCTGCCATTCCGCCGCGTGACGATAGGCCGTCAGAGCATTTTGAGAGAGCCAGTCCTGCAAGAAAGGTGCCTGTTGCAGCGTAAGGTCATGCAGAGCCATGATCTGTCGGGCCATGTTTTCTTTGCCCAGAAGGGCCAGAGCATCTTCCAATGTTTCAATAACGATCGTTTGCGGAAGTGTCTGTGCGCCTTGTACCCGGTTGTTGACCGTGTGCGCAATGAGCTTGACATGCGGTATGGATTTGAGTGTGTCCACCCACTCTCTGACGGCAGGCAGGCGATGCGTGATATCGGCTGCGCCTGGCGTGCGCAGGGGGAAGGCTAACGGGAACAGGCTGGTCCTGGTGATAAGGGCATTTGGCAGTATGCCCCTTTTCCACAAGCGCTCAAGATGTGCTCTGAGGTCCGCCTGCGTGGTCCAGGTCACGCAGGCTGGCTCTCATGCCTTGGCCGCTCTGGCGTTGAGTCATGCAGAGACGCCTTGTTGGCAAAATGCTCCTCGATACTGAGTACGCGCAGGCGCGAGTAATTCCCGTCGCGATTGTCGACAAAGCCGACACTCGAAACAAACGGTTCGATGATATGGATTTTCTGCAATGGTGTGATGATAAGAAGCTGCATGTTCAGTTGCTGGAAGAGCCGTAGACCATATTGGGTAGAGTCATCAGACCCACGGCCAAAAGCCTCGTCGATCACCACGAAGCGGAATGAGCGTGAGCGCACTTCCCCCCATTCCAGCCCGAATTGATAGGCCAGGCTGGCGGCCAGAATGGTATAGGCCAGCTTTTCTTTCTGACCGCCGGATTTGCCGCCGGAATCTGTATAATGGTCAAATTCGGTCTCATCCGCACGCCAGCGTTCGCTGGCAGCGAACGAAAACCAGTTGCGTACATCGGTCACTTTTCTGGTCCAGCGAAGGTCCGGTTCCGCCCGACCCTCTCGCCCCCGGAACCGTTCGATAATCTCTTTAACCCGATGAAAGCGCCGCTCGGAATATTGTTCGGTATCGTCTCCGGAAACGGAATTTTCCGTGCAGGCGCGCAGAGATGTCTGAAAATCCCGAATCTCCGGGTCCAGTGTCTGGTGCGCTTCCAGGCGGATATAGCGGTCCGGATTGTAGTCAATCTGGGTGAGGGAGGTGTTGATGACCGAAATGCGTTCCTTGATGATCTCCCGTTCCTGCGCCAGATGTGCGTTGAAATTTGCAATTTCGTTGATGGTGTTGACAGTCATGAGGTTCTTGAAGCGACTGACAAAGCGGGGCAGGTCATCTTTCTGGAGCTGTGCCAGCAATGCACAATATTCAGGGCCTGCTTTCACATTGCAGTCGATGTCCTGCGCTTCTACAGGGTAAGTCGTCCGGAATTCACGCATGTCGCGCAGAATACTGTCACGCAGGCTATCCAGCGTGCGCTGAAGATGGTCGATTTGTGTATCCAGCAGGTCACGAAGCTGCGTTTGCGCACTATCACAGGCATCGGGGCTGGTTAATTCAGCACCATTCATCTGTCGCTGAAGCTGGTCGAGGTCCTGCTCATGCTGCGGCGTGAGCGTATAATCGTCCAGCACTGTCCGGCAATGTTGCAAGCGTGCCTGGAGGGTTTCCATGGATTGATCCAGCCGCGCCTGCTTTTTGAACAGGACCATATAATCCGCTTCAGCCTGCCGCGATGTCTGTTCCGCCTGATCCTTCTGCTGCTTGAGTTCCCGCAGAACATCGGATGTCGCTGTCAGCGCCTCCCGCTCTGCCGTGAGCTGGGCTGCTGTCTGCGCAGCACCATGCCAGTCCAGTAGGGTATAATCGGGATAGCGTTCCAGCCTGGTCAGGGTCTCAAACCGTTCCTGAAGCATCTTGCGGGTGTTTTCGGCCTGCGCGATCTCACCGGCATGTTTCTGTATCAGCGCTTCCTGTTCACGCTGTTTCTCTTCCAGGGCCGCAATCTTGATGGCATTGTTCCACCCCAGAACATAACGGCTTCGGTCGTCGATCCGGTGGCGGTCGTCCTTCTCATGTCGCCCGCCCGGCTCCTTCACCTGTCCGGACCGGGTTACGGCCTTGCTGGAATGGCGAAAATGATCCTGCGTTTCACAGCATGTAAAACTGAAGCGGTGAGCCAGCTCGTTTTCCACCCACAGCCGTATGGGTGAGTCCGGATGGACTTCCAGTTTCCGGGCCAGCGTATCGGGCTGGCGCGCGGCATGCGCGCCCGAGCGATGTTGCTGGATGTGGTAATAGACCAGGCGGCCTTTCAGGTGCGTGCGATCAACCCAGTCCACCACCTGTGCATACAGATGATCTGGCACGAGCAGGGACAGCGCAAAGCCATGCAGCAGACGCTCGGCCGCACCTTCCCACTCTCGTGCATCGTCGCGTACGCGGATGAGTTCTCCGGCAAAAGGTAAGTCTTCGGCGGAAACGCCCAAGGCATCACAGAGCATGGCACGCATACGGATCTGCCGTTCGTCAATATTGCTCTGACGTTTCCGCAGGCTGTCCAGTTCGGTGACGATTTCGGCGTGCTGGTTCTTTTCCTCGTGGAAAAGAATGCTTTGCTCGGTCAGGTCCTTCGCCAGCCAGGCGTCCTGCTTCTTCCACTCGCCTTTCTGCTTTTTAAGGTGAAGAGCAAGCTCTTGAAACCCTTCGGAGGAATCGGCCGGCCTGACGTTGAGCTGTTCCACAAGCGTGGCGTAGTGCGCGGCATTCCTGCGACGCTCCTCGCAGGTCTTTTCCGCCTGCTGGATGGCGGAGGCCAGTTGCTCCAGCCTGTCGCCGCCATTGGCGTAGATAGCTTGCCTGATCTCGTCCAGCTTTTGCCGGCAGGTTATGCGGGTAGCATCCTGTTCCGCCAATTGTTGCTGGTTGGTTGTGGACACCTCCTGCTCGTTGGCGATCTGCTGTTCGAGCAGCGTGGCTTTCCGGCTGGCAAAATAACCCGGCAGAGCCTGCCTGAACGTCTTGAGTGTGTCGCTGCGGGCTTCACTGTCCTTGTGGGTGGCAAGGTCTTCGGCCAGGGGCGTCAGCAGGCTGATCTGTTTCTGGGCCTTCAGAACAGCCTCATGGGAGTCGTTCAGGTCTTCAAAATGAGAGATCAGGGCATGGATACGGTCCGTGGCATCGAACCGTGCCAGCATATTTTCCCGTACGAAATCCGTGATGTTATCGACGGATTTCATGGAGACGGTTTGCAGGAACAGATCCAGCGCCTGCTCGTTCTCAATCCCGAAGCGGCGGCGGAACCATGCGGCATACCGGTTGAAGCTGTCTTCGACTTCCGCCCCGAGCGCGCGCAGATTCTTGCGCAGTTGCAGGATGTCGGTGCCGAATCCGGTAAAATGCTCCTGAATGGAGAGTTCTTTTTCTACGGATACAAAAAACCGTGCCGGCTGAACCTGCTGCTTCTTGGTCCAGAAAACCTGTGCCAGCGTTACGGTTTGCAGGTAGCCGTCGTTTTTGAAAACACCAAGAATAATCGTATAGCTCTGTGTATCGCGCAGGCTGACAGACTTGGTGGAGCCAGTCGCGTCGTTGCGTTCGGACTTATAATGGCCGGTGACGTATGAGCGGAGCGAGCGTTCCCGCGTTTCCGCCCCGGCGGCCTTGTTATAGACAATGCGCTGTGCGGGCACGAGCAGGGTCGTGATGGCATCCACCAGGGTGGATTTGCCGGAGCCGATATTCCCTGTAAGCAGCGCGTTCCGTCCGTTGAGGTCAAAGCGCCAGACACGCTTGTCAAACGTGCCCCAGTTCAGCACTTCCAGACGATGCAGGCGGAACCCGGCCAGACGATCATCCACGGCAAAGTCTAGCGGGGCTTGCTGGGTATCACTCACGGTCGATCAGTCCTGCATCGGCATAGTCTGGAAAAAGCTGGGCGTCGGGCTCGGCGGCCTGCTCGGACGTGGCGGGCGCGGCCGCCGGGGGCCTGTCGGCCTGCTCCAGGCTGCGGGCATGTGCCAGGTAGGCTTCCAGCCGTTCGTCCAGCGTGGCCAGCCAGTCGGCATCAATATAGGCCTTGAGGATACGGCGCACCTCATAGCGCGGCGCCGTGCTGGCTGCGTCAGCACTGTCCGGCGCCATGGGGCGCAGAAAGCCGAGTTCCATCACACGACGGATGTAGGTTTCAATCTGCCCGAGCTGCCGGACTTCATTGCTGCTCTCCGGCAGGAAGGTCTGGAGCATGGAGGCGATATCGTTCCGGCTGAGGATAAGCCGTGTTTCACCGCCTATGGCATCAAACCGCACCAATTGCTGGCGGAGCAGGGCTAAAAGCAGACTGACATGAAAGGAGAGCGGGCGCCGCGCGATCAGGCGGGGCATGCGCGATGCGCCCTCATCCTCCTCCGTCTCGGGTACGCTGCGCAGATAGGCATAGCCTTCGGCGGGGTCGATCATCAGGACCAGCCCCAGCACGGACACATAATCCCGCACCTGATTTTGCAGATGGAGCAGGTGTCCCCATTGCCCTTCATCGTCCTCCCGGTAGATCACCCCCTTCAGCAGGGCGATGGCGAGTGTGGAGAGAGACGCGGGGGATTGAGCCGGAGCCTGCCCGTCATCCGGGGCGTCGATCGTCTGGCTCATGCCGATCTCACGAAAATCACGCGTTGAAGGGTGGCGTCGCGCGTTATGATGGATCCGTCAGCGGTCATGATTTCCCAGCTTACATGGTCGTTTGTCTTTTCATCAATGAGGCTCGCGAAGCGCTCACTGCTGAGTTGAAGATAGGCCACCAGTTCGGACAACCCCTGTTCCAGAGGATAACGGCGCAGCAGGGCTGCCAGGCTGACCTGCGGGGCTTCCGCCAGAGCCTGCTGAATGTTTTCCGTCAGGCGCGTCCGATCCACCATAACCTGTTCATACAGGGCCGTCGGGTCGGCATCGTCCGTTTCATCGTCGGGAAGCGGGTCGATGGTCAGGATCGTGGGAAGAGGGGGCGTATAAAGCGGCCGTTCCATGAGCAGGTCAGGGGAGGCCGACATGGCGTCAAGCCCGATCAGCGCCTCGTCGGGCGGGCCGTCAGACAGGTAGGGACGCATGGCGAGCGCGTGCGCCTCGATATTACACAGAATCTCCGTGATGCGCCTGCTTTCCTGCCGGCTCTGGTCATCGAGAAACTGACGCAGGCGGTGCGACAATTGCGCGACCGTGCGTTGCGTGTGTTCGCCGGCCTCTAGCCAGTCATAATGAATGCGGCGTAGCCGCGGGTCCGGGTGCAGGTTCGCAATAACCGGCAGGGAGAGAATGCGTTCCAGATGCTGCGACAGTTCTTCCTGCCGGCGATTGGACATGAGGAAGTTCCAGAAGGCCTGAAAACTGCGTCCCTGGTCGGACTCATTGATCAGGTCGTGCTGGGCCAGGATTTCATCCAGCAGGGCGCCCTTGGTGCCGTCCCACAAGGCGACGCGCTCTCGCACGGCGCGGTCCAGACGGCGAAAATTATATTCCACCTCACGAAAGTCGGCGAGAAGGTCGCGCGCCATGCGTGTGAATTGCGAGAACCGTTCCTTGATGCCGGTATCGTCCATCAGGCTGAGGTCGCCGCTCTGGATACGGGCAATTTCCGCGTCGATCTCGTCGCGGCGCCGGCGCAGGTCCGCCAGGCGCTGGTCCGGGTCGCTCTGAGAGCCCTCATTCATCTGGCGCAGCAGGTCGAACAGGGTCCGCAGGCGCGATTCCGTGCCCACAAAGCTGCGTTCGGCCAGTTGCTCCAGCCATGAAAGGACTTTCTCGGTGGCCGGGGTCATGTCGAACACGGCATTGTCCGTGCCATGTTGGTAGAATTTTCTCAGCCAGCCTTTGTCGGGCGAAGCCCAGTCTTCCAGATACTCCCGCGCCGTTCTGGGAAACGCGGTCTCGTCCAGTTGCTGGCGGAGCGCATACAGCACGTCTTCCAGCGCTTCCGCCATGCTCTCGGCTTCCAGGCTGCGCACATTGGGGCGGATGAACGTCTGATGCAGAAAGCTGAGAATAAGCGGCGCATGGTCCGAGCATAACAGGCGCCAGGCGGCATTATGCTGGCGCATGCTGTTCAGAGTCGTGAAATCGAGCTTCATCCGCGCCAGTCCATATCTGATCCACCACCGATGCCAAGGGGGCCTTGTTACAGGATGCAGCCCTGCGAGGCGAGGGAGGCGGTTATCGGTGGTCTGGCGTGCCGGAGGAAGGCAGCGGAACCGGCTGCCTCATCGACGGCACATCGGGGCGGTCGGACGCCTCAATCAGTGCTTCCCGGACTGCCCGGCCGGGTATTCGGAAGCCCGGCGCCATCGGCCTCGGGCGCGCTCTCGGGCACGCGCTCGGCCAGCAATGTGCGGCGCTGGCCCAGCCACACCCCGTCGTGCATGTGGTCCCGGCGCGGGAAGCGTGTGTTCGGATGGATCAGGATGCTGAGCCCCTGATGGTTGAGCATCAGCCAGGGCACGAGCGTCGCGAAGAGCGTGGTGTCGAACGCGACCTGATACATGGGCAGGGTGTGCGGCCCGACCGGCACCTCATGCCAGCGGCCGAGGCGCACGACAAAGCGATCGGCGATGGCCGCGCGCAGGCATTCGGCGGCTGCCCGTTCGTCCGGCCCTTCGAAATAGACATGGGCGTGGTAACTGGCGATCGTCTCGACCCGCCGGATCGGCTCGGGCATCCGCGTCATGTGGCCTTCCATTGGGCAGCCCGTTCGGGCCGGGCCTCGGACAGTGCCTTTTTCACGCCCGCCATGTCCAGATCGGCCGCATAGACCGGTGTGCCGGGCTGCTGCCGCCAGGATTCGTCCAGTCCGCCGACATCGACCGGATCGAAGCCGAGATCATTCACCAGATCCAGCACGATCGCCTTCGCGGCGGGGTCGTCACCCGCGACCGGCAGGGCAATGCGCCCGTGTGCTCCCTGCGGTTTGCCGTTTTCCTGCAAATGGACGGAGTATATGTTGTTGAACACCTTGATGACCGGATGGCCGATTGTCTGCTCGACCCAGCGGCTTTCAGGCAGGCCGTCCTCGATCGCCGCAATCCGGCCGTCCCGTTGCTGGGGATAGTAGTTCCCGGTATCGACGACCGGAAAGGCTGGCGGCACGTCCGCGAACAGATCGTGGGGCAAATGGGGAACGTTCTTCTCCGGGATCGTCAGCACGATCAGATCGACGTCCTTTACCGCCTCCTGCGGCGTGACCGCGGTCGCCCCTGTTTCGGCCGCGAGGTCGCTCAGGGTCGCCGGATTGCGGGAGTTGGCCACCAGAACGGTATGTCCCAGCGCCGTCAGGCGCCTGGTCAGGGCACTGCCAATGTGGCCGGCGCCGATAATGCCGATTTTCATATGGGTCTCCGATGTCTGAGCATCTGTCGTAACTGTTGAGCTATGAACGACAGGCGACCGGGACAAGACCCCCAAGGAGCCGCCGGCAGGTCTTCCCCGTTCCGGAGCATCGGGCACGCAGGCCCAAGGGTCCCGAACGGGTCGTCCCCGGTCTTCCCGGCCGCCGAGCATGAGGTTTACGGCGACCCGTCCTATCGCTGGCAGGCGGCCGGCCGCAGCCGTCCCGCATGCGCCGAATGTGCCGGGCGCATTTCTGACGGATTCGTGAGTTCACGCCGTAAGGGCCGGAATTCCGTGCTTCCGGCGCCTCGCGCAGCGCACCCATCGGGCCTGGCCCGGATTTTTTCCGAATTTCCGTTACAAAAAAGCCGGTTTGAATCGTCTTAGACAATAGAGGCCCCGGTTGCGGTTCGACGGGGGCCGATGAGCCGGCCCTCGGCGAGGGCTCCCCTGCGGCGTGAAATGAGGATGCAAGACGTGACTATGCGTGGATTCTTGAATTGCGACTCATTCGTAGACGCATCTTCGGCGCCATTCAGCGGCAGGGTCTGAAGCATGACGACCGCCACGCTGCGTCGCTGGTTCGTCGTCCATAAATGGACGAGCCTGGCCTGCACGCTGTTCCTGCTGATCGTGTGCGTGACCGGTCTGCCGATGCTGTTCTCCGAACAGATCTGGGACGCCTTCGTCGGCGACGACGACCCGCCATACGAAGTCCTGCCACCGGGAACGCCCAATGCCAGCCTCGACGAGATCGTGGGCAAGGCGCGCGCGCTCTATCCGGAGCAGATCGTCACCAATGTCGCGCCAGATGACGATGAGCCCGCCGTTCTCGTCTCCATGGCCCCGTCATGGCAGGCCCTGAAGGACGACGATAAGTTTCCCGACCGCCATTCCGGTCACTGGATCAAATTCGACGCCCGCACGGCGAAGGTGCTGAAACAATCCCCGCCGGTCGACGCGCCGAAGGCGCCGCGCACCTGGACGGCCGCCATCCTCGGCACCTGCACCCGGCTGCATATGAACCTGTTCGCCGGCCTGCCGGGCGCCCTGTTCATGGGCGCGATGGGCGGCGTGTTCGTGGCCTCGCTGGTCTCCGGAACCGTGCTGTACGGCCGTTTCATGAAGCGGCTGCCCTTCGGCAGCGTCCGGCGCGATCGTGCCGCGCGCCTGGCCTGGCTCGACCTGCATAACCTGCTGGGCGCGGCGGCCCTGGTCTGGGCGCTGGTGGTCGGCTTCACCGGGCTGGTCAACGAACTCCAGACCCCGCTCTTCGGCCTGTGGCGCGTGACCGATGTCCGGCAGATCCTCAAGCCCTATGCCCACCTGCCGGTGCCGGCGCAGGACCATCTGTCCCCGGTGCAGGCGGCCTTCGATACGGCGCGCCGGGCCGTCCCCGGCAACGCGGTTACGAGTCTTGCCTTTCCGGGCGCCCCCTTCGGCAGTCCGGTCCATTATGTCCTGTGGACGCGCGGGGCCACGCCGCTACGGGCGCGCCTGTTCACGCCGGTCCTGGTCGATGCCCGGACCGGGAACCTGACGGGAGCCTATCCCATGCCCTGGTATCTGCGTTTTCTCGAAATCTCGCGCCCGCTGCATTTCGGCGATTATGGCGGCATGCCGCTGCGCATCCTCTGGGCGCTGCTGGATGTGATGGTGATCGTCGTCCTGGTCAGCGGGCTGGTGCTGTGGGCCGGCAAGCGCAAGGTCGCGACCGACGCCCGCCTGCGCGCCCTGGGCTACGATCTGGATGACGGAGACCAGGCCCCCGTTTCCGCGCTGGCGGAGGGCGCGCGATGAACGCCTTCCCGCCCGCACAGGCCCTCTCCGGCCGCCGGCCGGCGGTCGCGGTCTGGCCGTGGCCGATCGCCCTGGGGCTGCTGACCGTCTTCGGCCTGCTGTCGGCCCTGCTGGGGCAGCACGGCATCTGGCTGGCCCTGTCGTGGGCCGCACTCTCCCTTCCCCTCATCGTGACGGTGATCTGCCTGGTGCGGGCATGGAGCCGGCCGTCTGACAAAGGAGGTCGCTCATGACCGACCTGCCGTTCTCCCCGTGGGAGATGTTCCTCAATGCCGGGCCGGTGGTCCGCTGCGTGATGACCCTGCTGGCGGTGGCATCGCTACTGACCTGGACCATCTTCATCGCCAAATCGGTCGAACTGTTCCGCACCCGCATGGCGCTGACGAAGGCGGAAAAGACGCTGGAGACGGCGGGCACGCTCGATCTCGGCGAGCAGGGCACCCGCGAAAACTGTATCGCCCACACGCTGGTCATGGCCGCCGAGACCGAACGCCAGCGTTCGCACGACATCCCCGACGACCATGACGGGCTGAAGGAGCGGATCGTGCTGCATCTGGAGCGGCTGGAAGCCGCCGAGGGCCGCAGGCTGATGCGCGGCACCGGCCTGCTGGCCACCATCGGCGCGACCTCGCCCTTCATCGGCCTGTTCGGCACCGTGTGGGGTATCATGACCTCCTTTACCGGCATTGCCGCCAGCAAGGCGACCAGCCTCGCCGTCGTCGCCCCCGGCATCGCCGAGGCCCTGCTGGCCACCGCGCTGGGTCTGGTCGCGGCGATTCCGGCGGTGGTGATCTACAACCATCTCGCCCGCCAGTCGGCCACCTGCCGCGCCCAGGTGGCCGACCTGACGGCGCTGGTCATGCGCCTGGTCTCGCGTGACCTCGGCCGCATGCAGATGCTCACCGCCAGCGGGCAGGTGGTGCATTTCGGCGCCCGCATCGCCGGGGAGTGAGGCGCGATGATCCATATCCGCCACGCCGATGAAAACCCGCACGAGGCGAGCGAGATCAACGTCACGCCGTTCATCGACGTGATGCTGGTGCTGCTGGTGATCTTCATGGTCACCGCCCCGCTGACCACGGTCAACGTGCCGGTGGATCTCCCGTCCTCGACCGAAAAGCCGGCCCCGCGCCCGGACGACCCGGTGTTCCTGACCGTCAAGGCCGATCACGGCCTGGCACTGGGCGAGGACGATATCGCGGCGGATGCCATGCCGGCGGCGCTGGCAACGGCGACCAAGGGCAACAAGGACGAGCGGATCTTCCTGCGCGCCGACAGGACGGTCGATTACGGCACCCTGATGGGCGTGATGGATAAACTGCGGGCGGCGGGGTACCTCAAGGTCGCGCTGGTCAATCTCCAGGGCCAGGAAGAAGGCGGCGCGGCCGGTACGGCCCCTGCGGCCACGGTCCCCGCCGCCGTCCCCGCGCCCGGAGCCACGCCGTGAGCGATACGGCGGACATGGCGCAAACGGCTGACGGCGGTACGCTCCTGTCTTTCGCCGACTGGCGGACCGGGCAGCTTCGCCGCGAACGGCGGCGCGAGGTCGTGCGCTGGGGGGCATCCTTCGTCACCGTGCTGGCCGTGACGGGTGGCGTGGTGTTGTGGGTCATGCACC